>JAILRW010000021.1 GCA_024698005.1 Sphaerochaetaceae bacterium
AGGAATGTACCAAGGATAAGTACGAGAACATCGAAGAGAAGGAAGATGACCCATACAGGAATGTTGGAATTGAGGATTGCATTAGCAATTGCAAGTGGAACCTGCTTGATTGCCAGGATGTATGTGAATACATTTGTGAATCCACCAATAATCATGATTGTAGCGGTCATGATAGCTGTCTTCTTGAGTGCAGCTACAATGTGCTTCCACTTGAGTTCCTTGTAAACGAACTTACCAACGACAAGAGCGTAGAGAACTGCAACAGCTGCAGATTCACTAGCGGTTGTGATACCGAAGGTTGTGAAAACGAGAATCATGACAGGCATGAGACAAGCGATGAGACCATCGACGATAACTCTTGACTTGGATCCTTCGATGACAGCTTCGATCTTGTGGTAGCCGTGCTTCTCTGAGTAGACCCATACAACAATGAGCTGGAATACACCGATCAAGAGACCAGGGATGACACCGCCCATGAAGAGCTTACCAACGGAAACGCCAGAAACCATTGCGAACATCAGCATTGGAATTGAAGGTGGGATGATCATACCGACTGTGGAGGAGGCAACTGTTACACCAGTGGAGAAGTCCTTGGAGTACCCCTTTTCGACCATATCAGGAATGAGGATTGAACCGAGTGCTGAGGTATCTGCAACAGAAGAACCTGTGATACCACCGAAGATCATTGATGCAACAACGTTTACTTCACCAAGACCACCTCTGAATGGCTTACAGATCAGGAGAGCGAAGTTGATGAGTCTCTTTGTAAGGCCACCATGGTTCATGAGCTCACCAGAGAGCATGAATAGTGGCATTGCAATGAGAATGTAAGAGTTGAGACCTGAGAATACGCGCTGTGGAACGCTCATCAGGAAGGTAGCATTCTCTAAGTAGAAGTAGATGATACCTGCTCCACCGAGTGCGTAACCAATAGGTACACCGATGAAGATAAAGAGTAGAAGTGCGACAAATAATAGTGCTAAGTTCATTCTTCGTCCTCCGGAAGCTTGTCATCGGTGCTGTAGCCACTATCTGGCTCATCGATTGGCATGTAGAGGCCAAGGATGTCAACAACGAGATAGAAGATTGTGATTGCAAATGTGATAGGCATGAAGATGTAATAAACGCTCATTGGAAGGTGAGAGTTCTGGCTCTTCAGGTGACCTACCTGACCGATCCATCTTACAGAGTAGATCAGCATGATCAAACAGACAAAAAGGATTGAGAGATCGACGAGAATGACTGCAATCTTTCTTCCTTTCTCTGTTCTTGCAATGAACTTATCTGCAAAGTATGAGATAGCAATGTGCTGTCTCTCTCTGATAGAGATTGCAGAACCGAATAGAGTTGTGAAGATAAATGCCATGGTCAGGAACTCTTCGAGGGAAGAGAAGGAAAGGCCAAAGAAATATCTTAGAACAACGGTCGTCATAACTCCGGCTGCCAGGAATCCGACAAGCACGATAAGGATTAAAGATACGACCTTGTCACATGCTTTAATGATTTTGTTCATAATACCTGCTTTGTAAAAAGGTCTGACCCCAAAGAGTCAGACCCTGTCGTATGCGAAACGATTATCAGTTACCCTTTGCAAGATTCTTGACGAGGTCAAGCTCTTCCTGGCTGAAGTACTTAAGCTTCTTTACGAAGTGATCGTAAACTGGAGTACAAGCGTCTACGAATGCCTGAGTTTCAGCAGCGGTTGGAGTATAGATATCACAACCATAAGCCTTCATCTCTTCAAGTCTCTTCTCTGCGTTGTCAAGAGCAATCTTGTTCTCGGTGTCGATGAAGAGCCAAGCAGCGTCGGAGATGATCTTCTTATACTCTTCTGGGAGAGAGTTGTAGAATGCAGCGTTCATTGTGAGAACTTCTGGATGATACTGGTAGTTTACATAAGTGATATACTTCTGAACCTCATAGAGCTTCTGGTCGTAGATTGTAGCAACTGGGTTTTCCTGGCCATCTGCAACACCAGTCTTGAGGGACATGTAACAGTCAGCGAGTGGGATGGAAACGGTGGAAGCACCGAGAGTTTCCATACAGACCATGATAGCTTCGATGGAAGGAGTTCTGAGCTTGAGACCCTTCATATCAGCTGGCTTTGTGATTCTTCTCTTGGAGTTAGTGATCTGACGAGCACCACCATCACCAATAGCGAGGATCTTGATGCCGTTAGCTTCAGCATCGGAGGACATGATATTGAATACCTTTTCATTCTTAGCAACTCTCATGAGAGCTTCCTGGTTCTCGAAGAAGAATGGCATCAAGAAGAGGTTGAGCTTCTTGGTGATGGTGTCGAATGGACCACCAACAAATGCTTCGAGAGTACCCATTCTCATGGATTCCTGCATATCAGGCTCGGTTCCGAGGATACCTGCTGGGAAGAGCTCTACCTGAACCTTACCGTTTGTCTTTTCTTCAACATACTTCTCGAACTCGAGAAGAGCGACGTGACGTGGATGAGCAGTACTCATTGTGTGGCCGAGCTTGATAGTATAAGTCTTGTCAGCTGCAGCTTCCTGACCACCCTGTGCGAAAACTGCTGTGCAAGCCAGCAGAACTACGAGAGCGAGAACGAAAAACTTCTTCATGGTTTTCTCCTTTAGTCAGATTGATATCTAAAATTGAAATGTGATATCAGATTCTGAAAATAGATTACACATGGGTTTTTCGAGTTGTAAAGGAAATAAAAATTGAAGCTATAGTGGAAATGAGAGTTTTCGTACAGAATGTATTAAAATGTTCGAAATGTATTTAGGATTCTAAATTTGATAAAAGGGAAAGGGAATTAATCCTGACTTTCATCTGTTCTGCTGTCATGAATATATTGTAACTTGTGTAACTTAAAATTTAGTAAAATAAGTTACACACTAAAGCAAGAAAAAAGAGTAGCATTTTTTTGCTACTCCTATATACCTATATACTATGCAAAGAAAGATTAGATTACATTTACCTGGCAAAGTTTCATTGCCTCTAGAGCTGTCTTGTGGCTCTCTGGTGTTACACAGGCACAGCAGGATGAATCTACGCTTACCTTTACCTCTGGAAGTTTTGCCTTCAAGATGATTGCATTGCTAATTACACAGATTCCTGTGCAAAGGCCGATGAGGACAATTTCATCAAGATCCTTGAGAGTTGCTACGTAGTCAGCAAGCTCGATTGAACCAAAGGATGGTTTATCAAATATAGGTGAGTCTCCAACTGAAAGGGCAGAAGATATCTGCCAGCCCTCCTGGCCCTTGATGCAGTGCTCGACAGGAAGGTTCTTTCCTTCCTGTGTGGACAGGTAGTTTTCCTTGTGTGTGTCTCTAGTAAAGACAACCATATCACCATTATTTCTGAACTCTTCTATTTTCTTTTCAACATTTGAAACGATCTCGGTTGCTTCCTTGGTACCAAGGGAACCATCGATAAAGTCGTTCTGCATATCAACTACAATTAAAAGCTTCATGGTCAGACCTCCAATAGGAAGTATAGCATTTTTGATAATTCTGTTAACTACAGCAGTAGGTGATATTGTTGAGAAAATAATTAGGAATGAAAAACTATTTCATTTATGAATTTTGTAGTGGACTTGATGAGAATATAAACCATTCTGTTTTCAAATAAATATTGGATACAAGATGGAAAGTTAGGTGAAACACAACGCAACAAAAATATTTTTATTAATAAATATAAAAAAATAACAATGATTGTATACATTAAGGTGAAAAAGACGAATTAAAATAAAATATAAAAAAATTTATTTTTACTAGAAAAATTTGGTAATTAACGAATATAAATATTTACATTGAAACAAAAAACAAAAATAAATTATTATCAAAAAATGATAAGAAAACAGAGAAAAAATTTGTACACAAAAACACAAAAAAGAAGAAATTAAAAGTTTATTAATTTTTTTGTTGCCATTTTTAAAATTTATTGTATACAATTATAAGCATAATAAAACTACAGTAGAAATAATTTACCAGAAGGAAAGGGAGAAAATATCATGAAAGAATCTATCCACAAGTATTTTCAGGTAGGAACAATCGTTTGGATGAGTTATCCAAATAGAGATGTCCTTGATGCAGTCAAGACAATTGCAAGTGATGACTTTTTTGATGCAATCGAACTCACACAGAACAAGGACCCTGAATCAAAGAAAAAGGAGAAGGCACTTCTTGAACAGTCTCACCTCAAAGTCTGTTACGGTGCTCAGCCAAGACTTCTAGGACCAAAACTGAATCCTAATGCAATAGAAGAAGAGGAGAGAAAGAAGGCAGAAGCAACTCTCCTGGAAGCTATTGATGAAGCTGAATACTTTGGTGCTAAGGGCATTGCGTTTCTTGCTGGAAAGTGGGAAGAGGCTACAAAAGAAGAAGCTTACAAGCAGCTTCTTAAGACAACCAATAATCTTTGTGCTTATGCAGCAACCAAGAATATGAATGTTGAACTCGAGGTTTTCGACTTTGACGTTGATAAGGCAGCATTGATCGGACCAGCACCTCTGGCAGCAAAGTTTGCAGCTGATGTAAGAATGAAGCATAGCAATTTCGGTCTTCTTGTTGATCTTTCTCATTTCCCAATCACATTCGAGAACAGCCATCAAGTAATTACAACATGTAGACCTTATATAACTCACTTCCACATTGGTAACGCAGTTGCAGTAGAGGGCAGGGAAGGCTATGGAGACCTTCACCAGAGATTTGGTTTCCCAGGCGGTGCTAATGACACAGAACAGCTTCTTGATTTCTTCCGTGAAGTAAAGGCAAATGGCTTCTTTGATGCAAACAATCCATATGTACTTTCCTTCGAGGTAAAGCCTTGGAAGGATGAAGATGAAGACATCATCGTGGCAAACACAAAGAGAGTAATCAACAGAGCTTGGGCTCTTCTCGAGGACTAAGGAGTAGAAGTATGAAGATTGTAGTATTAGATGGATACACAGAGAATCCTGGAGATCTTTCCTGGAAGGGACTTGAGGCACTTGGTGAGACAGTTGTCTATGACAGATCCTCTCTGACTGACCCAAAGGAAGCAATTGAAAGGATTGGGGATGCAGAGGTTGTCTTCACGAACAAGACCCCTATAACAAGGGAAGTTCTTGATAATTGTCCAAATATCAAATTCATAGCAGTACTTGCAACTGGCTACAATGTTGTAGATACATCCTATGCAAAGGAAAAGGGAATTCCTGTATCCAATGTCCCGACCTATGGAACCGATTCAGTCAGCCAGTTCGCTATCGCACTGCTGCTCGAGCTCTGCCACCACATCGGCCACCACAGCAGGACCGTATTCGAGGGAAAGTGGCAGAATCACATAGACTGGTGCTACTGGGACTATCCACTCATCGAGCTTGCAGGAAAGACGATGGGAATAATCGGCTTTGGCAGGATTGGCCACCGCACGGGCCAGATTGCAAAAGCCCTCAACATGAGGGTCATCGTTAACGACTCCTATGAGAATCCTGCATTCAAGGAAGAGGGCTTCGAATATGTAGATAGAGAGACACTATTCAGAGAGAGTGATGTTGTTGTACTCCACTGCCCACTCTTTGAGGATACAAAGGGAATCATCAACAAGGAGACC
>JAILRW010000031.1 GCA_024698005.1 Sphaerochaetaceae bacterium
TGCTGATAGCTCAGGTACAGTCGGTAAGGTTGTACAGTATGCAGCGATGAACGGAAAGCTCGTAAGAGGTTCAGTAAGATCTATCGGTGTTTCCATGATAGTTATTCTCATACTGCTTTTCTTCGCTTTTACCTCAATGAAGACTGCTCTTATCGCAATGATTCCAAACGTTGCACCTGTCATCCTGATCGGTGGTGTAATGGGATATGCCAACGTCTCCCTTGATATGATTACTGCACTGATAATGCCTATGATACTAGGAATTGCTGTTGATGATACTATTCACTTTACAAATCACATAAAGTATTATGAAGAAGCAGGTAATAGCTATAGTGATGCTATAACTCTCTCTTTTAGGGAGATAGGCAAGACCATGGTAACTACTACAGTAATTCTCTGTGCGCTCTTCTTTATCTTCCTTTTCAGTACCATGACTGCACTGGTAAGAATTGGTTACCTTTCTATAATCGGTCTTGCTGGCGCTCTTATCGCTGACTATACGCTGACACCAATTCTGCTGCTTATCACTAAGCCGTTCAAAAAGGAGAAATAGAAATGAAAAAGTTTTCTCTTCTAATGTTTTTGTTAATATGTTGTTCTCTGACTCTATTTGCAGAACCAACCGCTTACGAGATCATGAAGATGTCAAAAGAATTGCCAGCACCTACAGCAGTTTCTGAGAAGGCAAAACTTACTATCCATAGCAAGAAGGGCAAGGATAGGGTGAGAAATGTAATAATGATGTCCAAGGACTATGGCGATGTTGAAAAGAGCGTCATAGTCTTCACATCACCAAAGGATGTTGCTGGAGTTGGATATCTCATGTTCAACTACACGGAGGAAGCTGATGGCAGCCAGAAGCCTAGTGATAACTGGCTCTACATGCCTGCAATGAAGAAGACCAGAAGAATTGCCAGCAGTGGAAGTGATAGTGAAAACAGCTTCATGGGAACTGACTTTACTTATGGTGATATGGATGATCGAGCTCTCTCTAAAGATGACTTCACACTCCTTGGTTCGGAAATTGTTGATGGCGTTGAATGCTATAAGATAAAATGTGAGAGTCACGATAGAAAAGAGAAGGATCCTGATAGGATTAGCTATATTTCAAAATCTGATTACACTTTCAGAAAGTGTGAGTACTATGACAGGCAAGGAACTCTTCACAGAGTCCTGACCTGTTATGGGATAAAGGAGATAGATGGATATCTGATCACCACAGGTATGAGAATGGACAATGTCCAGAGTGGAACCTACTCTTTCTATGAACTTTCAGATATCAAGGTAAATAGTAATGAGGTTGAAGATGGTATCTTCAACGTTGCTGTCCTTGAAAGAAGAGCTATTAGATGAGAAAAATCCTGCTTGTACTCGTTATCCTTCTTATTGCGTTCTCTCTTCAGGCTGAAGTCCTGTTCACAGGCAATGTAACAGCAGAAGGCTCTGTTGGGCTTCCTTATACAGAGACCGCATTCAAGGCAAATTCTGGAATTCTGGAATTTGACTTTGACCTTTCAGCCTATAAAGGTAATCTGTCCTTCCAGTTGACTGCTGATGTCACATTGGATGGGGTAAAGGATGCAAGCAAAGATAACTCCTACTTCTTTCCAAACTTCAAGAGAGGTTATCTCAGCATAAGTGAGCTCTATCTTGATTACTTCTACAATGCTTTTTCTATTCGCGTTGGTAGACAGTTGGTCTCCTGGGGTGCAGCTGACTTTTTGACAGTTACAAATATCATCTGCCCTGAAGATTTTACAAGTCTCTTTGGCGATGATTTTTATGATTTCAGGCTTGGAATAGATACAGTTAAGTTCTCCTACAATGGAGATAATACAATTCTGGATTTTTATTGGACTCCTCTCTTTACTCGCACAGCCTTGCCACTGGAAGAGGGCAACCCAATAAAGAGAATACTTGTTCCTGAGACCATTTCAGTTGGAGGAACTAGTATAAATGTAAAAGATTTCACTAGTGATGATATTGCAAGTCCATCGCTATCTTTCAATTCTGCTGAGTATGGTGCTCGTTTCAGCAGGTATCAATCCTTTGTAGACTACTCATTTTATGCATTCTATGGATATGAGAATTATCCTATGATGACCTACACCCTTTCTGACAATACTCTTTCCATTAAGGGTGGTTATTCCAAGACAGTCATGTTTGGCGCTGATGCCTCTGTCCCTATGGGAGACAAGACTATAAGGTTTGAAACTGCCTACTTCCCAATTCGTCCATACCAGACATCAGCTCAGAGTCAGCTGTTGTACTCTACCAAGAGCTATGAAGAGCATAGGGCACTTGAAGCTTTAGCTGGTATTGATTTCATGGGAGATGTGTGGACTCTTAGTGGACAGTATTATGCTTCATATGTCTTTGGAGATGTCTCCAAGCTTGATAGAAAAGCTTTTGATAACAAGGCAACCCTGAGTATATCAAGAACCTTCAATGGAGATGAATTCGAAATTTCTCTCTCTACTATCATAGGTCTCAATGTCCTTGATACTGTATTCAATCCAGTTATCAAGTACCGTATTACTGACAATCTTTTGCTGATTCTATCTGGAAGGATTATGAATCCAGGCCCTAAGGAAAAAGGCGAATATGGAAAGTACAAGGAACTTAGCTCAATTGCCTTTAGTGGTGTCTTCACCTATTGATAAAACCCTCTTTATCGTATAGCTTCTGTTTCTATGACAATAGAAGAAAGAGCCGATATGGCGGTTGCTCTAAAAAGGAGCAGATGTAACTGCACCCAAGCAGTTCTAGTGGCCTGTAAAGATGAAATGGGCATGGATGAAGAGACTCTAATGAGCCTAGGTTCTGGCTTTGGTGCTGGAATGGGCTGTCTGGAAGCAACCTGTGGCGCCCTCGTAGGTGCAACTATGGTTGCTGGTATAAAGAAAAATGGCAAAGGTGCCATGCAAGCATCCAGAGTGCTTCTTAAGCGCTTTGAAGAGGAGTGTGGAAAGACCATCTGCAAAGAGCTGAAGCAGCATGGAACTGATTGCTCTGACTGTGTAAGAAATGCAGTACTCCTATTGAAGGAAGTATTTCCAGAGCTATAAAAACTAAGGAAGCTGGCCAAAAGTCAGCTTCCTTCATTTTATCTCTTTCTTGAATACTTTCCGTGTGGCTTTTTAAAGCGACCAGCACCTCTTCTTGAGAATGAGAAATCGTCGTCATCGTCGTATCTTCTATCTCTTCCGTAAGGCTGAGCTTCATCTTCCCATCTTCTTCTAGAGCGTATCTGCCTTGTGGCAGTGTTGCTCTTC
>JAILRW010000074.1 GCA_024698005.1 Sphaerochaetaceae bacterium
CTCTATTGGAAGTTCTTCCTCCGATGGAATCTCATCCTCTATAGAAAGTTCTTCCTCCGATGGAATCTCATCCTCGACGATAGTCTCACTAGGATATTCAGAGCAATTATTATCTACCTGTTCCTCATTTGAAACTATTTCTGATGATTCTTGCTCATTTTGTTCCTGAAGCATTTCATTAAAGATTTCATCGACCTCTGCCGACTCTTCATCCTCTGCTTCCTTTTGCTCAAGTGTCAATTCATCTGTTGATGAGATATCACAATCATCCTCATCGTAGACATCATTTGCCTTGTCGTATTTATCATTGAAGCTCATGACTTCTTCTTCGTTCAACTCAGATTCATCAAAGTCATCTTCGCCAGGCACATTGTCGTCATTGTGCTTTAATTCTTTTTCCTTGAAAACACCTTCTACTCCATCAAATAGAGATAGCTGTCCATTCTCTTTTTCGAGCTTCTCCTCTTCAGAGATAATTGGCACATGATAAGCATATATAGAAGACTGTATATCCTGAGGAATCTCATCAAACTCCTCATTTTCAATCTCCTTTTCTAAAGGATCTTCTGGACTATCATCCATGAAGCTATCTACAGGAATTTCCTCTTCAACTTCTGTATCATCATCAAAGAGATCATCTTCAACATTTTCAACCTCTTCACTCTCCACATTATCGGTAACATTCTCAGTTACATAGTCATCTGTATCAAAGAGTTCGAAGTTGCTCTCCTCTTCCTCCTTCTCAAGTCTCTTTGGAAGTTCCCATGACTCCTGTAGAGCTTTGAGTTCAGAATGTGTTGGAGCATGATAATTTGTTTTTATCTCTTCAGGGGCTTTTTCATTATCGACATTTTCAACTTCTTCGTTCTGCTCAATTGCTTCTTCGTCGCTGATCGCCTTGTCATACTCATATTCATCGAGACTTGCTTCAAGATTATCTTCAGCCATTGTCTCTTCCTCTACTTCCTGACTTTCCTTGATCTGCTCCCTCTCTTCACTTAAAGTCTCATTCTCATCATAGACATCGGCAAACTCCAAATCTATCTTATCTTCAGTTTCTGGATTCTTGGCCTGTCCGAAGATTCTTTCAAGGAAACGATACTTGACAGTGTCATTTTCTCCAGCCCTCTGGAGGTAAGGAAGAGAAACAGAGAAGATACCTTCTCCCAACTCCTTAAGCTCAGACCAGCTATCAGATTCAATGAAGAGGATGATGTGTCCTGGCTTTGCCTTGATAGCACGCTCTTCCAGAACTCTCTGACACTTGCTTTCGAACCTCTCTGGACGAGAGATTCCATCGAAGATTCTAAGTGTGGTGATGAAGATTACATCAGCGTTGGTATTTCTCCAGGCCCAGACATCTACTGAGTCAGTGTCTCTCATCAGCAGAGAAAGACATCTGTGAGCAAGAGACTGCAATACATAGATATCAGGGATGATCTCCTGATATTTGAGCTTGTAGTTAAGAACACTCAGGTAGTTGGAGAAAAGTGAACCAGCTACAAATGTGTAGTATTCGCCTTCGAAGGTGACAAATGGCATGTAGGAGGCTGGAAGTAGACCAAATTTCAAAAAGTCTTCAACCTTAACGGAGCCTGCTTCAAAAGAAAGCTCCTTGCAACTCTCTTCTGAAAGTGTACAGTTGGCCCTGACAAGGAAAAGATCATAGCCTTCAGTTCTTCTTTTGATGGCTTCAATTGCTTCAGTAAAGCCCTGTTTTTCTACAACCTCGCTAGCAATTGCTCTCTCATCTCTTGTGTCACCTTTCTTCTTTCTCTCCTCTACCATGTTGGAAATTACCATCTCAATAGTACTTGAGTTGGCAGACATGTCATCTATTCCATGGCGACCATTGTCGCAGAGGGAAACAAGAGAATCACAAAGGGTGGCAGAATCAGTGTGGTATAGCTCTGAGGCAACGCGGTCGCTATCAGAAACGATATTGAAGAGCATTCCCTTGGAAATTGCATATTCAGAGTCAGATACTTCTCTGGTGAATATGCCTTCAAAGAGGTAGTCTCTATATACTCTATAATTGCTTTCAGATAGTTTTCCTTCCTTGACAGCAATTACTGCAGTATTCTCAATATACTTTTCAAGCCTTCTAGCAGCATCACTACAGAGATCGATAAGTCGTCTGAAGTCCTTAGGAAGAACATTCCTTTCTGTGGACTTTTTTTCTAGTCTGTACAGTTCACTCTGGAATACAGACTGGACAAGCAGTGGAAGGAGTCTGGCATTGTTTCTTGCACTCTCATCATTCTTCTTCTGGATGAGTATTCTTCTCTGCTCCCAGATAGTGAGCTTGAGAATCTCAAGTGGGTAGTATTTAGCAAGTATCTGAGAAATCCCAACAAGGTCGTTATTGAAAAAGCCTAAGGCTTCCTTAACATTCTTTTTCGCCTTATCCAACCTGAAACTAAGAGCAATACTCTCATCTGTAAACATCTTTATTTCCACCTTGTCTGTATACTACACGATAACACAAAAAATGCCGACATGTTTTTGCCGGCATCTTATTCTGTTTATTTAATTCCCATAATTCTCTTACGGTACTCTTTAAGCCCCTGTTTGAGACATTCAGCACCGATAAGGAGTTCCTCTTCGTTGATAACATAGGCAATACGTGCCTGCTTTCTACCAAGGCCTTCTGTTACATAGAAGTCCTCTGCAGGAGCGAACATTACAGTATGTCCATTGTAGGAAAACTCCTTCAAAAGGAAGATTGCAAACTTCTCTGCATCATCTACAGGAAGATCGACAACGAAGTAGAAAGCACCTTTTGGTCTTGAAACCTTTACACCTGGAATCTCCTGGATTGCAGAGATGAGGGTATTCCTTCTTCTTTCATATTCACCTACAACTTCATCAATGTAACTTTCAGGAGCCTCAAGAGCTGCTGCTGCAGCTACCTGCTCAATTGCAGGAGGACAGAGACGAGCCTGAGCGAGCTTTATTGCGTCACTCATGAAGTTCTCATTGAAAGTGACAATTGCACCTACTCTGGCACCACACATTGAGAATCTCTTACTGAAGGAGTCTACACAGATTATTCTATCGCGGTACTCAGGGAAGGAAAGAATTGTAGTGAACTTCTGTCCGTCGTAACAGAACTCTCTGTATACCTCATCGACAACAAGGAAGATATCGTGCTTCTTACAGATCTCAAGTAACTGCAAAAGCTCATCTCTGGAGTAGACATGGCCTGTTGGGTTGTTAGGAGAACACAAAAGGATAGCTGTAGTCTTCTTGTTGATGCACTTCTCGAAGTCCTCTACAGGAGGAAGAGCAAAGGCATCGTCAATTGATGATGTAACAGGTGTGAGGTTGACCATAGCAATGTTTGCAAAGGTTGCAACATTTGTATAGAAAGGCTCTGGGATGATTACTTCATCATCTGGATCACAGAGGGTCATGAATACAAACTGCAGAGCTTCAGAGCCACCAGTAGTGATCATGACATTTTCTGGTCTAACATCGTCCACGCCATACTTCTTGTAATACTCAGCAAGAGAGGTTCTGAGCTGGAGTTCACCCTCACTAGAACCGTAGGCTATAACATCATCAGAGTAGTTATGGACCGCTTCTAGAGCTTCCACTGGGGTCTTGATATCAGGCTGGCCGATATTGAAATGTACTACCTTCACTCCCCTCTTCTGAGCTTCCCTTGCAAGTGGTACGAGTCTTCTGATAGGTGAAGCCTGGAAGTGAGATATTCTCTTTGACATCTGCATATTTGTTCCTCCTTTTTAAACGACAAGCACAGCCCTCCTCTGGACTGTGCTTGATTAGGCCGAACTGATTTGTTTCTCAGTCCGGCAAACTAGCGCTCTCCGCTGCTGTTGGGGAGCTTGCCTGTGCATTATCGATAAGCTTCTGGATGAACTTTCTGTTATCCAAAAGTGGGCTGATTGATCTGCCATGGTGCAGACGGCTGATTACTCTTGCAAAGAGTTCAGTTACATCTGCCTGTACGAACCACTCTTTATCAAGGAGGTTTGCGCCCTGATATACAGCGTTTGTACCGATAATTCTATAGAAGACGCCTTCCTTGTATGCAGCATCGAAATTCTCAACTGCATTACCATTGAAGAATGGCAGGGATACGAGGATGATGATCTTCTTTGCACCAAGTCTCATCAACTCCTTCATTGCTATTATCATGGTGCCACCAGTTGCAATCATATCGTCTGCCATGAGGACTGTCTTTCCCTTGACATCGCCAAGCAGGTTGATAGATTTGATATTACTGTGTGAAGCATCTCTGGAGACGACTGAGTAGTCTCTCTCCTTATAGAGCATAGCAAGTGGTCTATGAAGACCCTGTGCATAGAACTTGTTTCTGCTGACAGCACCTGCATCTGGAGATACGACAACAAGATTTGGATCGGAAAGGTCAATGATCTTTCTCAGTGCAATCATTGTCTGGTAAGAACCATGGAGGTTCTCGATGTGGCAGGTGGTGAAAGCATTCTCGATTTCTCTGGAATGGAGATCGAGAGTGATGACTCTGTTTACTCCGAGAGTCTCTACAAAGTGTGCAAACATTGCTGCGGTGAGAGCCTCTCTGCCTGATTTCTTGTGCTGACGTGCATATGGATAGGTCGGAAGGACCAAGGTAATGGATGCAGCGCCGGCAAGGCGGACAGCGTCAATAGTAGTGAAGAGGAACATCAGATGGTCATTTACGCTTATAGGCTGAGGTTCATCGAATCCTGCAACCTTAATAGGAGACATGTTTGATACATCGTGGATGATATAAACATTCAAGCCTCTTACAGGATCGATAAGCTCGGCCTTCTCTTCTCCGTTTGCGAAATGGGTGTACTTAACATTGATAGTAAAATCGGGGCAGTAGAAAACACTTGGACAATGACCAGTTGGAATCTTCTTGCTATCAAGGTCATCCAAGAGGGTTACCTTTCTTAAAAGGTCAGCCTCACTGATGTCATGTCTCTTAGAAAGAGCTTCTGAAAGCTTCTCATAACGATCGATGTACAATCTGCGAAGGTGTTTCACGACCTTCCCTGCAAAGTACTCGGTGCCAGGGCCAGCAATGACTCCCAGCTTATGTGGTTTGATGATGCTCATGGGCATACTGTATACAAGTGAGTAAAAAAATTCAACAGAATTGACACAAGTAGAGCATATTTAAAAATAATTTCAACAAGCGGTAGAAATAATTCTCCGAAAAGCAATTCCGGAGAAGAAGTATTTTAGTCTACTAGAATTACCAGTTAACAGCCTGAAGAGCTTCAAGGCCAAGAAGTGAATAATAAGCACTTGAATAATGCTCGAGCTTTTCTTCGCAGATCTTTGCAATTTTGTCACATTCTGATCTGTCATTTTCAAGTCCCAGAGCACCACTTGTACCAGTACTTGTTCTCTTCTTCAAGGCTTCATATGGATCATCACGCTCAACCTCTTCAAGGTTCAGGCCAACATTCTTGTAGCTATCGCGGAATGTGCCACCCTTCATGACCTTGTCAAATACCTTGTCTGTTGCATAGAGCTCAGGGACACAGGCCTTTACCAGATTCTCTTCATGAACCTTGAGTCCAGAGACCATTCTTGCCATGATCGAGACCAGAGACCAGGTCTCCTTTACACCTTCAAGCAGTGGCTCTTTTGTATCCTGGAAGTCTCTGTTGTAGCCAGACGGAAGGCTTCTTATTGAATTCTTTACTCTGACTGCACAGGAATCGATGAGAGCGCTCCTGCTTCTTGCCAGTTCAAGACCATCAGGATTCTTCTTCTGAGGCATGATTGATGAGCCAGTTGTGAGCTCTACAGGAAGCGAGAAGTAGCCAAACTCAGGGAGTGTGAAAAGGATGAGATCCTGACTCAGCTTACTGATTGTAAGGGCAATGTAATTGCACTGGTCGAGCAATATTGCTTCAAACTTACCTCTGGAATTGTTTGAATAGAGTACATTGTTCTGCACCTTGCTAAATCCCATCTGGGATGCAGTGAACTCTCTATCAAGAGGAATTGGAGCTCCATAACTTGCAGCAGAGCCAAGTGGAGATTGGTCAAGCAGCTCATTTACATTCAAGAGTAGCTTTGCTTCGTCCATAAGTTCTTCTGCAAATGAAGCTGCCCAAAGTCCTACACTGGAAGGCATTGCAATTTGCATATGGGTCCTACCTGGCATTGGAACCCCTTCATACTTCTTGGCAAAGTCAATCAATTCAGATGCAAATGTGATTGTCTCCTTGGCAAGGCGGATACTGACCTCTCTCATATACACTCTGAGAGCTGTCTGTACCTGGTCATTTCGGCTCCTTCCGGTATGGATCTTCTTGCCAACATCTCCAAAACGCTTTGTGAGATAGCCTTCTATAGCTGTATGACAATCTTCATCAGCTTCAGTGATCTCGAAGTTGTTATCCAAGCGTAGTGAGACAATCTCCTTCAGACCAGCTTCGAGCTTTTCAAGCTCTTCCTTTTTAAGGATGCCAATCCTCTCAAGGCCACGGGCATGGGCACAGGATGCAAGTGCATCTGAAATGACCAACTCCTGGTCAAGTATATAGTCTGTTCGAACAGTGAAGTGCTGCATAAGATCGTCGAGTGTGTAGTTCTTCTGCCAAAGCTTTGCCATTGCTTACTCCTGATTTTGAACGAAAATCAAAAAAATTCTTTAGGGTATTATATGAAGTACTTGATTCTTGTTCTATCCTTATTATTCTTATTTTCTTGTTCTGAACCAGAGATAAAAGAAGCTGTTGACAGCATGCTTAATACAGACAGGCAACTTGCCTACATAACATCCTCAAAGGCACTCTCTGACACACTCTATGAGCTCACATTTTCAGAGGATGTTACAGTGAGAAGTGCAAAGTGCTATGAGAAGAAATTTTCATATACTACTCTCACATCCTCCAAGATAGACATCATGTTTGAAGAAAGGCTCAGCCTCACTAAGGAAACAGAGTTCTTCCTCTCTGTCGAGGACAGAAATGGAAATATTTCCTCCTTTATACTTCTATTTACAGGCAAGAATTGTAATATACCCACTCTATTGATAAATGAAATCTCGCCAAATGGAACAGACACTCAGCCTGACAGGATTGAAATAATAGCGCTCTCAAGCGGAAACACAGAGGGCGTGTATGTAGCAGATGGCACAAAGGGCAATGAGCAACATGGTTTCATACTCCCATCAATAGACATGGAGAGAGGAGACATGATAGTCCTCTATTGGAATAGCTATATAAAAGAAACAAGCTATAAGAACAAATCAAATAAGAGAACATACAATCTCATGGCACACTCAGCTACAGGATTGGCAGGTACAAATGGAGTTTTCGTAATATACGACATGAAGGCTGGAGATGGAGAGATGTTGGATGCACTCATCTATTCAGATTTTCAATCGACTGCCTACTCCGGCTATGGAACAGCAAGGGTGGAAGCTTCAGCAAATGAAATTATAAACAACATCCAATGGATAGGTAGTGCTGTAGATTCATCAAAAAGTACGAGTACAAGAACAATAGCCAGGTGGATAGGAGCCAAAGATACAAATTCGTCTCAGGACTTCTATATAACAACAACGCGAGGCCAGACATTTGGTGAAGCAAATCTATCCAAAGAATATGTGGAAGAAACTGAATAGGATCGATCAAAAGATTATTTCATCACACGGATTGAGCTTTAAATGATTATTTTATTCATTTCCTATTTTATAAATATAGGACTTACCGAATATAGTAAGTCCTAATTTTATTACAGAATTTAAAATCCGAATTTGGAACTTTAAGAATACATAAATAATGGTTCTTCAACCATATTCACACTTCCTCCATCGAGGGCAACCTCTTCTTCTTTTCCGTTGACCTTTTTTATGTAATCGATATGCTCAGCACAAACAACGATTCTGTGTTGCTTCTTCCCTGTATTCTTATCAATCCAGGAGGACATCCTCAATCTTCCTGCAATTCTTGAGAATGTACCTTTAGGCACTTCAAGTATCTTTTCAGCAAGATAGCCCCAGGCCTGGATATCCAAGAATGTAGCATCATCCTTCTTTTCTCCCTCCTTTCCTCTGTAGTAACGGTGATTGACAATCGTAAAAGTTACTAGTTTGTCATTATTGTACTGGCTAGTTGCCAAAATCTTTGGCTCCTGACAGACAATACCTTCAATAACTACGCTGTTAAGTTGATTCATCTTCGAATCCTCCTTATTTGATATCTATCTTTATCTACAGAGAATCTTTAATTAATGTTTCACTTTTGCTAAAATTCAGTTATGAAAAATCTAACAGTTCTATCTCTTGGCGGATCAATAATCGCGCCAGATAAGGTTGATTCCGTTTTTCTTGCCGCCTTTTACAAGGCAGTAAAGAAATATCTTGATGAGGACAAGGAAAGAAAGCTCATTCTTGTCTGTGGTGGTGGCGCTCCAGCAAGAATCTATCAGGGCGCTCTCAGAGAGGTTAATCCTTCTGCTCCTTCAGATGTTCAGGATATGTTGGGCATCAAGGCAACACACCTCAATGGCAGCCTTGTAAAGGCAGTTTTCAATGACTACTGCACTGACGAGCTTGTAACCAACCCTACACTCGATATCCCTTTTAAAGGTCAGGTACTTGTAGCAGCTGGCTGGAAGCCAGGCTTCTCAACCGATACTGATGCTGTATACCTAGCAAAGAAGTTTGGAGGAAAACTCATAGTCAACCTTTCCAATATCGCAAAGGTCTACACAGATGACCCAAGAAAGAACCCAGAAGCTAAGCCTCTTGATAATATCTCCTGGGATGATTTCATCAAGATGGTAGGAACAGAATGGGTTCCAGGAAAGAACACACCATTCGATCCAATTGCTTCCGGTATCGCATCCAAAGAAGGCATGAAGGTAATCTGTGCCGATGGAAGAAATATCGACAACACTATGGCAATCCTTCTTGGAAAGGAATATGTCGGGACCACAATTGGTTGATTACCATATTTGACTATCAAGGCCGGAGGTACTCCTCCGGTCTTTTCATTTACTGTATTGATTTCTCTTTATCGACAGGAAATATTCGTTTGCGTCTGCAAAACCTTCAGGGAAAGGGACATCCTCTCTGAAATCTGGAATCCAGAGTATATCATCACCCCGCTCCTGTACAAAGCCATCCTCAATTCCAAAAATATCTAGAGCATCGAGTAGCATTTCATACTCATCATCGCTCATCGGAGGAAAGATTACATCCTGCTTTGGTGGAATGAACTGGACCATCAGGGAGAGTGCACACTTATCAATACATTTCTTTGAATACCACTCCAGAAATTCTAATGTTTTTGGAAGAGTTCCTGGGAATACAAGATGGCGAACCAAAGTACCTTTCAAACGCTCAAGGTCTGTGTAGCTCTTATGCTTGAGGATGAAATCCATACAAGGGATGATGGCCTTGGCATACTCCTTTCTTCCACAGAAGAGAGAGCAAACCTTCTCATCAAGGCTCTTCACATCTACAAGATATAGATCGATATATGGATCGATAAGAGCAAGCGCTTCAGGGCGTTCGTAGCCTGATGAGTTCCAGACGACTGGAAGCTTGAAGCCCTTATCGATTGCTATATCGAGGGCACTGGCAATTGAAGGGATGAAGTGTGTACCTGTTACAAGGTTCAAGGTTGTAGCTTTCATCCTCTGAAGGGAAAGCATCAACTCTGCTAGCTCTGAGACTGAGAAATTGACACCAACATCTTCTCCTGCTTTTCCTGATATCTGATGATTCTGGCAGAATTGACAGTGAAGAGGACAGCCACAGAAGAAAATCATGCCAGAGCCATACTTGCCTGTCACAGGAGGCTCTTCACCTCTGTGAAGCCCACTCCATGCGATTCTTACTGTATCAGACTGTCCACAGATGCCTTTTCGTCTCGTCCTGTCTACTCGACATAGATTAGGACAGAGTTCACATCGTTCATAAGCATTCATACTTAAATAACCTTCAAGGGGAATATATCAAGCTTTTATTTTGAAGTAAACAGCTCAGAGCAGAGAAACTACGGAGACAGAGTTTCCATGCTCTTCTATCAATCTTATCAGGTCTTCTGTTTTTAGCCAGACAGTTGCAGTATTATCATTCGGATGAACCCCTATGATGCTACCTACGAAATCACTATCGAGAAAGAAGTGGACCTTTCTCTCTTCATCATTCAAAAGCCCAAGTGGTGTAACTGAGCCAGGAGTCAACTTGAGAATATTTAAAAGATCGCTTTCAGAAGCAAAAGAAAGAGGTTTTGTTCCATTCTGTTTTCTGAACTCCTTGAGATCAACTCTCTTGTCACCCTTAACTGAGATAAGGTAGTAGTTTCTCTTCTTATCATCTCTGATGAACAGATTCTTGGCATCTGATTCAGGATAAGGAAGCTTGATACTTTCAAGCTCTGCCATATTGAACACTGCAGAGTGTTCAGTTACTTCAAAAGCTACACCATGTGCTTCAAGATATTCGTAAGTTTCACTCTTTGTCATAGCAGAGGCTCACCTTATCATAGTGTCTATCACCAACTTCAAGACCATCTTTTTCTATGTTCAACACTCTCATTCCAGCCTTCTCAAGGCTTCTTCTGGAAGCAATGTTTTCACTTGCACACCAAGCCTTGATTCTTTTTATTCCCGCATTCTGAGTGAGGAATTCAAAGACGGCTTTCAAAGCCTCACTTGAATAGCCTCTGTTCCAGAACTCTGGAAAGATTGACATGCCAACTTCAATTTCACTTGTTTCATTATCAAAATCGTATGCACCAATTGTTCCAACGACTACGCCATTATCTTCAACTATCCAGGCATAATTACCATCGTTTGAAGCTGTGTACATCTTGATAGTTTCAATTGTAGATTCTAGTGAAATGTAAGGATTCCAACCGGAATATTTGAACATCCTCTCATCAAGGCCCAGTTTTTCATGGAGGAGAGAGGCATCTTCTATTTTATATTTACGTAAATATAGACGTGAAGTTTTCAATTCAACTTGACTATTCATGCAGGAAATTGTCTCTGAATGAGAATAAATTATCAACAGCTTATTTCTTTAATAGCTTTGTAAGCTTTCCAATGAGATTTGGAGCCTCACTTACTATCATGACCATCGTGATCATTATAAGTGCATAGGCGTAGATATCCTGATACTCATTAAAATAGCTACTTGAATTTATTGCTTTTCCCAGTGAGTTT
>JAILRW010000110.1 GCA_024698005.1 Sphaerochaetaceae bacterium
CGAACCATTGACCTGTAGGTAACCAATCCACGTATATCAGAGTGGTCAAGTGCCGAAAAACTGAAAGTCTTCCCCTTACATTCTTATTGTCAAATATCCTTGGAAAAGGTATTGACGAACGGTCACTTCATATCAGTTAAATATATTTGTTACTAATTGGTAAAACCTCTCGATATAGAGTCTTTATAAACAATCAAGATGACTTTCTATCAAAGGCTTATGGATCCAAGTGCAAATCTATCTAATGAGTTTCTTATTCTGAATATTTCTAAAAGCTTTTATGAGCCTTTATATGATTTGGAGTTTATGTTTTTGAAAAAAAGCTGCCTGGTATCAATCCAGACAGCTATTAAATTGAATAATACTATTCAGTTATTCTTCAGTCGGAGCCTTTACTTCCTTACTTTCAGTAACAGGAATATCTCCTTCTGCTGTTTCTGAAGAATCATCTGATTCCTCTTCCTGATATTCTGTTACGGCCATTGCAACGATGCTATCATCTTCCTTCTTGAAGGATGCAACCTTTACACCTGTTGCGGCCCTTCCCTGAATAGAGATTGTATTTACGTGTACTCTTATGGTCTGGCCAAAGAGAGTTACGAATACAACATCATTGGAATCGTCTACTGCAAGAGCGTTTACAATGTAGTTGTCTCCTTCTATATTGTAAATCTTCTGTCCTCCAGTTGCTCTTCCATGAGCCATAAACTGATCGAATTCAACCTGCTTACCCTTGCCATTAGAAGTTATCATGAGAATTCTCTTATTGTCTTCAACTTTAACAAGGCCTGCAATCTCATCGTCTTCTACCAACCTCATGGCTCTTACACCATGTGTTGCTCTTCCCATGACTCTGACAGTATCAACACTAGTTCTAAGACCCTTACCCTTCTTAGAAACATACATGACTTCATTGCCATCAGTAACGAAGAGAGCCTGAATCAGTTCATCTCCCTCATCCAGAATAATAGCCTTTACACCATGTTTCTTAGCATTTACAAAGTCATAGAGTTTAACTCTCTTTGTTACACCATACTTAGTGACCATCAAGAGACAATTTTCATTATCAAACTCTTCCTTGGAGAAGCACATCACTGCTGAAATTTTCTCTTGAGGTTCGATTTCAATAAAGTTCTTGACGATGATACCCTTGGCACCCTTAGCAGCTTCTGGAATCTCATATACGTTAGTATAGTAAGCCTTTCCTGCATCAGTGATGAACATGATTACATCGTGAGATGAAGCGATGAATAGATGCTTTACAAAGTCATTATCAACAAGTTTTGCACCTCTTACACCCTTTCCACCTCTGGACTGAGCTCTGTACTCTTCAACAGGCAGTCTCTTACAGAAACCCTTCTCAGAAATAAGAATTGTGACCTGTTCTTCCTTGATGAAATCAAGATCATTTACACCAGAAAGTTCGCGTTCATTGATTTCAGTTCTTCTTCTATCTCCGAATCTTGAAGCAATATCTTTGATGCCTTCTTTGACAACACCAAGAATCTTGTTTCTATCTGCAAGCAGCTCATTGTAGTAAACAATCTTTGCTTCAATGTCAGAAAGTTCATTAAGAATCTTGTCTGTTTCGAGATGTGAAAGTCTTCCGAGTTTCATATCAATGATGGCATCAGCCTGAATCTGATCAAGTCCAAATGCCTTCTGAAGCTCAAGAGAAGCTATCGTATTGTCTTCACTCTCCTTGATGATCCTGATTACCTCATCAATATTATCAAGGCCAATCTTCAAACCACGAAGAATATGAGCTCTCTCTTCTGCCTTTCTCAGATCATATCTAGTTCTTCTCTCGATTACGACTTCTCTGTGATCAATATAGGACTGAAGGATATCCTTGAGTGTAAGAACTCTTGGTCTTCCATCTTTAAGAGCAAGATTATAGATACTGAAGTTGGACTGAAGAGCAGTTCTGTTAAAGAGCTTATTAAGTGCAATATTAGCAACTGCACCCTGCTTAAGTTCTACAACAACTCTTAGACCATCTCTACCTGATTCATCATGAACAGAAGCTACCTCTGGGAAAGCTTCTCCATCTCTGATGAGATCCTTGATCTTCTTAACAAGGTCAGCCTTGTTGACCTGGTATGGAAGCTCAGTAAAGATAATTCTATCGTTTCCTCTCTCATGCTCCTCAATTTCGTAGCGTGAGCGAATTACAATCTTACCTCTACCAGTTGTATATGCATCAACAATACCCTTTCTACCACAGATAATACCTGCAGAAGGGAAGTCTGGACCCTTTACATAATCCATAAGCTGAAGGTTATCAAGTTCTGGGTTATCAATAAGAGCACAGATAGCATCTGTTACCTCATTAAGGTTATGTGGTGCCATGTTTGTTGCCATACCAACTGCAATACCAGAAGTACCATTACAAATAAGGAATGGGAATGCTGCTGGAAGTACTAATGGCTCTTCAAGAGAGTCATCATAGTTAGGTCCGAAATCAACAGTTTCCTTCTGGATATCAGTGAGCATTTCCTCACCAATCTTACTCATCTTGGATTCTGTGTATCTCATTGCAGCTGCAGGATCACCATCGATAGAACCGAAGTTACCCTGTGGCTTTACAACTGGATATCTCAATGAAAAGTCCTGAGCAAGACGAACAAGTGCATCATAAACAGAAGCATCACCATGTGGGTGGTACTTACCAAGTACATCACCAACTACACGAGCACACTTCTTGAATGGACCTGAAGATTTGAGGCCCATCTCATACATATCGTAAAGAATTCTTCTGTGTACTGGCTTGAGACCATCGCGGACATCAGGAAGAGCACGGCTTACGATGACGGACATAGCATAGTCGATATAGCTCTTTCTCATCTCCTCAGAGAGATCCTTCACATGGAATCTATCTGAATCAACTTGATTGGTAATATTTTCGTTATCCATATTCTGTCCTTATCCTTTAAGCATCGATAGTCGCATAAGTTGCGTTCTTCTCGATGTATAGCTTTCTAGGCTCTACATCTTCACCCATAAGCATAGCGAAGGTTCTATCTGCCTCTTCAGCATCGTTCAGAGAGATCTGAGTGATGTGCCTGGTCTCTGGGTTCATTGTTGTTTCCCAAAGCTGTTCAGGATTCATTTCACCAAGACCTTTATATCTCTGGATAGGAATTTTATCTTCACTTATACCATTACCATACTCTTCGATGATTCTAGTTCTAGCATCCTCATCATAAGCATAGTAATCTCTCTTGTTTATTGTGATCTTATAGAGAGGTGGCATAGCAAAATAGATGTATCCAGCGTCGATAAGAGGTCTCATGTATCTGAAGAAGAAAGTGAGCAATAATGTCCTAATATGGCTTCCATCGACATCGGCATCGGCCATAATGAAGATTTTATGATATCGACACTTGTTTATATCGAATACAATTTCATCGTTTTCACTCTGCTGATTATTGTATCTTGTCAATCCTGCACCAATAGATGCAATGACTGGCTGAAGCTTTTCGTTTACAAGAACTTTGAACTCCTGAGCCTTCTCTACATTGAGCATCTTACCCCAGAGAGAGAGGATTGCCTGATACTTTCTATCTCTGCCCTGAGCAGCTGAACCACCTGCAGAGTCACCCTCGACGATGAAAAGCTCTCTGAGAGCTGGATCTTTCTCAGAACAATCTTTGAGCTTATCAGGAAGACCAAGACCAGTAGTCTGCTTTCTGATCTGCTCACGAGCCTTTCTTGCAGCTATTCTACCAAGAGCTGCTGCAATAGCCTTATCTAGAAGTGTGTTGATATCATCAGGGAACTCTTCAAAGTGCTCTGTGAGTTTTTGCATGACAAGAGAAACAACAATTGGCTTTACATTACTGTTGCCAAGTTTCATCTTTGTCTGACCCTCGAACTGAGGATTTGCAATCTTTACAGAAACAACGCCTGTGAGACCTTCGTTGATATCAGTATTCTCGAGCTTATCATTACCGAACTTCTTGAGCATCTTCTGATTTTTCTGAAGCTGCTGATTGAATACTCTGAGAATTGCTTCCTTGAAGCCTGAGTAGTGTGTACCACCCTCACGAGTATTGATGTTGTTTACGAATGAATAGACCTTCTCATCGTACTTGTCATTGTATTCAAGCGCGACTTCAACAATTACATCATCCTTTACAGCAGAGAAAGCAATAGGCTTGATGATAGCTCTCTTTGAATAGTAATCGTCAAGGAAGCTTACATATTCCTTGAGACCACCTTCAGAATGAAACTCTTCATGAAGTTCAGGTTCAACTCTCTTATCAGTGATTGAAATTGCAATACCATGGTTGAGATAGCTGAGTTCTCTGAAACGGTTTGAAAGTGTTTCATAGTTAAAGCTATTTACCTGCATTACCTCAAAGTCAGGAGTAAAACGAATTTTTGTACCTGTCTTTTCTGGATCACATTCACCTATAACTTTTACTTCATCTTCAGGAACGCCTCTGTGGTATACCTGGCGATAGATTTTACCATCTCTGCAGACAGTTGCCTCTAACCAGCTAGAAAGTGCGTTTACACAAGAAACACCAACACCATGAAGGCCACCAGAAACCTTATAAGAACCTTTTTCGAACTTACCACCAGCGTTGAGCTTTGTAAGACATACTTCAAGAGTACTTACACCTGCCTGAGGATGGATATCGACAGGAATACCTCGTCCGTTATCCTCAACAGTACAGATTTCTCCAATATTCTCATCCCTCTCGAAGGAAATCTGGATTTTATCACAATAACCAGCCATAGCTTCATCGATACTGTTATCGAGTACCTCATAAACTAAATGGTGAAGACCATCAATTCCAGTTGTACCGATGTACATACCAGGGCGGAGTCTTACATGTTCCAGACCTTCAAGAATCTTAATGTCCTTGGCACCAGAATATTCACTGTTGCCTTTCATCTGCTCAACAGCAGATTCCTCGGAAATTTCCACACTAATAGTGTTTTCTTCCATCTATAAAATCCTTGATAAAAAATTTAATATGATAAAAGCAATCCCTTATAGGAATTACATTTTTCATGCATTAATTGTAACATTTTTGACATTTTTTAGACAAGTGAATGGACAAAAATAATTATTAATATATCTTTATATAATATATATATTTATTAATATCACAAAACTTATTTTCAGTTGTACTTGAGAAAAAGCCCTTCTTAGAATTATCATTAAACATTGAGGAGAGTTTTATGTCACTAGAAAATTATTGGAATGAAGCATTAAAAAAGGTCTCTACAACAATGGATGCTGGAAAGGCTATGTGGCTAGATTTCATCAATTATTCTGGTGAAGATGGCGATACTCTTCTTCTTTCCTGTGACGCAGAAATGTACAGAGAGAACTTCAATACAGAATGCAAGAAGGATATTCAGAAGGCTCTTGATACTATTGCAAATAAGCATATTGAGATAGATCTATCTGTAAATGAAGAAGATAAGAAACCAGAAAAAAAGAGTATTAAAAAAGAAGCTCCTACAAGAAAAACCAACTCTTATCTTAACAAGAATTATACATTTGATAATTTCATTCCTTGTGAGAATACAAACTTTGCATACACTGCAGCAAAGGCAATTGCAATCAACCCAGGATCGAGCTATAACCCTTGTCTGATTTATGGTGGAGTAGGTCTTGGAAAGACTCATCTTCTTGAATCAATAGGCAATTATATTGAAGAAAAAACACCTCAAAAAAATGTAATTTATGTAACTGCGGAATCTTTTACAAATGACTATATCAATAGCCTGGCAGGCAAGAAAATATCCGATTTTAGGATCAAATATAGAAAAGCAGACGTTCTTTTGATAGATGATATACATTTTCTTGATGAGAAAATATCTACCCAGGAAGAACTGTTCCATACATTTAATGACCTATATGAAAAGGGTCACCAGATCATATTCACTTGTGATCGTCCAGTAAGTGAACTTCCTAACTTTACTGATCGTTTGAAATCAAGATTTACAAGAGGTATTAACTTAAGTCTTACAGCCCCTGATTATGAAACAAGAGTCGCAATTCTAAAGAAGAAATGCGAAGAAAAGAATACCTATATAAGTGATTCTGTAATTAACTATATAGCAGAGAATGTAAAGACAAATGTAAGAGACCTTGAAGGCTCTCTTACAACACTTATTGCATATACAAATCTACTTCAAACGGATATAACACTCGATATTGCAAAGGATCAGCTAAAACACCTTATATCTGCTCCTACTGCAAGCGAGCAGGATATTTCTCTCGTCGATATAACAAAAGTTGTAGCATCCTATTACAATGTAGAGCCAACACAAATCAGAAGTAAATCCAGAACTGCAATAATAAAGGATTCAAGAAACGTTGCAATTTTCCTCTCCAGGAAGATTACACAGTACTCAACAACTGAGATAGGTAATTTCTTCAATAGAGATCACTCTACAATTACTCACTCAATTGACTTGATTGAAAAGGAAAAAAAGACAAATTCAGATCTTGCTGCTAATCTTGATGAAATTGAAGCAAAGATTAAAGCAAAAGCTAAATAACTATATTTATTAGTTGATTAATTAATGACCTTCATTATTTTATTGGAGGTCTTTTTTTGTTGAAAACTCTGTTGAAAACTATACTGAAAAGTTGTTTAAATCATATATTAAACATGTTCAAAACCTGTTTATTAAAAACTATCATTTTGTTGAAAAGTTTATTTGAAATGTTTAAAAGTCTAAAAACTTATATTGAGAGTAAAAAGTTTTCAGTTTTTTCAACAAAATGATAGTTTTTAATAAACAGGTTTTGAACATGTTTAATATATGATTTAAACAACTTTTCAGTATAGTTTTCAACAGAGTTTTCAACAAAATAATTTTTCATTAATATTACTACGAATAATTTAAATTTTATTATATAATAACTATCATAATAAAAAACGGAGAATAATATGAAATTCACTTGCCAGAGAGACACTATTCTAAAAGAAATTGAATACGCAAACAATTTTACAAGTCAGAGAAACTCACTGACTATATCCTCAAATATTCTTCTGGAAAACTTTAATAATTTACTTACCATAAAGAGTACTGATAATAAACTTGGCTTTACTACTTCATTCCCTGTAGCTACAGAAATTCCAGGTGCAACAACAGTTACCTGTGATAAATTTCTTGCCATTCTAAAAAATCTTCCTTCTTCTGATATTGTATTTGAGGATGACAATGAAAAAATGGCTATCTATCCTATTGGAGAAGGAACAAAGATAAAGTTCAATCTTAAGACTCTTCCTGCTGATAGATTCCCTGAACTTCTTACTATTGAAGAAAGTTCATATTTCTCACTTTCACAGAGAGATTTCTTTGATATGATCTCAAAGACTTCATTTGCTGTTGGAACAGATGAAACCAAGTACTTCCTAACAGGTGTCTATCTTGAAAAGAAGGATGATAAGCTTGTAATGGTTGCAACTGATGGAAAGAGACTAAGCTGCATAAATAAAACATTTGAGCAGCAGATTCCAGATTTCCCATCTTGTATAATCCCTGTAAAGTTTTTGAATATCCTCTCTATTATTGGTGCAGGTGAAGGTATATTCTCCCTAGCAATTACTCCTTCCTCTATTTTTGCTTCAGTAAATGGTCACTTTATCTATTCTTCTTTGATAATTGGTCAGTATCCAGCATATGAAAGAGTAATCCCACCTGAATTTACTTATAGATGCAAGGTAAATGTATCTGAAATGATTTCAGCTATAAACCGCGTATCTCTCTTTGTAGATAACTCAAGCAAGAAAATATATCTTGATATAAATCAGGATGGAATTATGGTAAGCGGTGAGAATGCTGAGCTTGGTGATGCAAAAGAAATCGTTCAGTGCGAGTATGCAGGTCCTGAAGCAAAGATATCTTTCAATATCAACTTCTTTAAGACACCTCTTACAAAGATTGATACTGATAACTTCATGCTTTGCTATAATACTGTTACTTCTGCTATGGCAATCTTCTCTGAACCAGAGAAGGACTATATCTTTATAATCATGCCAATGCACGGCTGATATGAGATTTGAGTCTTTAAAATATAGAAATTTTAGAAACATAGGCAGTCTAGAATTCAATTCTGCTGCCTCTGATGTTGTACTTGAGGGTGTTAATGGTCAGGGAAAGACCAACATCCTCGAGTCTGTTTATACACTTTCTTATGGATCTTCTTTCAGAACACAGAATTTCAGAGAAATGATTACATTTGGTGAAAACAATATGTATATTTCCGGTGTAGTTCTCACTGATGAAGGAGATAGAAGAGTTATTGAATACTCAATCAAAGATGGAAAGAGAGAAATCCAGCTTGATGGAAAGAAAATTCTAGATAGAAAAGAACTTATTTATAATTTTCCTTCAATTGTATTTTCACATGAGGATATAAACTTTGTTAAAGGTGAACCTGAAAGTAGAAGAAGATTCTTTGATCAGACTTTCAGTATGTATAATCCATCTTATTTGGATCAGATAAGAAGATATAGAGTAATACTCAATCAAAGAAATGCTGCTTTGAAAAATGGACAGTACTCTCTTATTCCTCTTTATGATGGTCGTCTTGCAATCTATGGACTTGATATTATGAAGTCAAGAAGAGAAGGTCTTGAAGGTTTCAAGACTATGTTTTCTGATCTGTATAAAAAGATTTCAAATACTGATAAGAATCTTGATATTGTTTATCAGCCAAGCTGGAAAGATCTTGATAGTGTTGATGATATTATTAGCTATCTTGAAAGTACCAGGGAAAGAGATAAAAAGATGAATACTACAACTTCTGGTATTCATAGAGATAGGTTCACTGTATTTGATGAGATGGGTCCATTTGTCCAGACAGGTTCTACTGGACAGGTAAGATTGGCCTCTCTTCTTTTTAGAGTTGCAGAAGCACGCTTCTTTACAGAAAAGACTGGAAAATATCCTATATTGCTACTTGATGACGTACTTTTGGAGTTAGATAGCGATAAGAGGGCATCATTTTTAAATGAGTTATCTGGTTATAGCCAGGCCTTCTATACTTTTTTGCCTAGAGAAAACTACTTTGAGTCTTCAGATAAAACTATTCTCAGGTATATAGTTAAAGAAGGAAGGGTAGAGAATGCAGAAAAAGCCAATTGAAGAGATTAGACTTTCTCCTAAACATAACCTTACTGAAGATATGAAGGTAGGTGATTATCTAAAGCTTGTCATTGAAGATATGATCGAAAAGAGTGGAGAGGAAAGACCTATAATTTTTGAATGGAAAGAGATAGTTGGACCTCTTCTTTATCAGCATGTGAAGATTATTGCTATTAAAGGTGAAAAATTGATTGTCAAAGCTGACCATCCATCATTCAGGAGTGCCTTTAAACTTCAGGAGAGAAAAATACTGAAAAAAATTAAGGATTCTTTTCCATCTTCTAATATAAAATCGATACAAGTATATTGACAGTTTTCCTTATCTTTCTTAAAGTTACAACTCGGACATTTGTGTCTGCTTTTTTAGAAAAAAATCAGCATTCCGATGCGATGATAGTTGGAGAATAAAATGAGTTACAAGGGAAAAAGAACTTACCAGCCAAGTAAGACAAAGAGAACCAGAACATTTGGTTTCCGTGCTCGCATGGCAACAAAGGGCGGCCGCCTCGTTCTTGCTCGCAGAAGAGCAAAGGGTAGACACTCTCTCACAGTTTCTGATGAGAAGAAGCCTTACTAAGACTGAAATAATAAGAAGACAGCAGGATATAGATCGCATTTTCAAACAGGGTAAAAGATATACCTGTAAGGGAATGCGATTGCTTGCTATAGAGAATGAATTAAATTTTGATCGTTTTATTGTCATTCCTGCAAAACATTATGGTAATGCAGTAGAGAGAAATCTACTTAGACGAAGATGCAAAGAAATATTCAGGCTCTATAAGGGCAGAAGAATGCTGTCAAATGATTCGAATGACAAGACCTTGAAAGGTCGAGATATAGCCTTAGTAGTGTACCCTGGAAAGGTTCTCGATTTTGCCTTGCTTGAGTCCAACTTACATAATCTGTTGGACAGGCTAAGTTGAGAATTTGTTCCCTTTCTCCTCTTTAAGCAGAGTTTCCTATTCACTTTCCACAATAATCCACTATAAAGGTTTTTCTTTTAAGGAGAAAAAATGGATAGGAATACCATTTTAGCAATTATTCTTACGGTTATAGTTATCACTGTCGGTATGTCAGTGCAGACTATGTTTTTTCCAAGTGAGCAGCAGGCATTTCAAACTAAAGAAGGTGAAACAGCAGAAACTGTAGAGGTTCCAGCTGTTTCTTCTGTTAATACAGATTCTTTAAATATTATTGCTGTAGGATCTAATTCAGATGCAAAGCCATTTGTAGTAGAGAACGAAGTAATGGTAGTTACTCTCGATCCTAAGGGTGCATCTGTTGATTCAATAGTGCTTAAGGAGCATAAGGATGGTAAGACTGGCAAGGAAGTCGACCTTTTCTTGAAGGATTCCTCTGATAGTAATGCCTTGATGATGTACGCTGATAGCACAGGAGAAAAGGCAATTGATGCTGTCTTTGACTATACAATCAGTGAGACCGATAAACTTACTGTTGTAAAGTTCTCAAAGGAATTCGAAAGCAATGGCAAGAAGTTCGAGATTGTAAGACAGTATGCTTTCAGTAAGGGAAGTGAATATCTCTTCCAGACCTCTGTTACATTCAACTCTCTTGATGGAAGTGCTCTTCCAATGGATCACTACACAATTGGTGTAGAACCACAGGTTGGTCCAACTTTCCAGACTCTCAATGGAAACTATGACTATAGAAGAGCTTACTACTCACTCGATGGAAAGAATTCAAAGAAGAATGTAAATCTCAAAAAAGACTACTTCCTGCTTGAAAACAATGTAGATTGGGTATCTACAGCAGGTAAGTACTTCTCTGTAGTTTTGGTACCACAGGATGGTGCTAACTACTCTACATACTTTGCTCAGAATACTGATGATGCAACAGTTAGTCAGATCAACTCCTTCTTCATGACAAGAAAGGGTCTTTCTGGTTCTTCTATAACTGATGTATATAGCGTATACGGTGGTCCTCGAATCTCTGAGACACTCAATAGATACGACCTTGCAAATGACAATGTATTTGGACTTTCTAACCTCCACCTCAACAAGACCATGGATACTTCTTCCTGGTTTGGTTGGTTAGAGACAATCCTGAAGTTTGTTCTTAACTTCTTCTATAAGTTCATTCCAAACTATGGTGTTGCAATTATTCTCCTCACACTTCTTATAAAGCTTCTTGTTCATCCTCTTACAAAGAAGAGTATGGATAGTACTGCTAAGATGTCTGCTCTCGGTCCAAAGACAAAAGAGCTTCAGGAGAAGTACAAGGATGATCCACAGCAGCTCAATATTGCAATGTCAAAGCTTTACAAGGAAGAGGGAATCAACCCAATGGGGTCATGTCTCCCAATGCTTATTCAGTTCCCTGTATTGCTTGCAATGTATGGCCTTTTGAACAACCACTTCGAATTGAGAGGTGCTATGTTCATCCCAGGTTGGATTACAGACCTTTCTGTTCCTGAAACCATCTTTACACTTCCATTCTATATTCCACTTATTGGAAATCAGATTCATCTGCTTCCAATCCTCTATACTGCTTCAATGATCTTCTCAATGAAGATTACACAGTCTGGACAGCCATCACAACCAGGTCAGGAAAGCACAATGAAGTTTATGACCTATGGTATGCCAATTATCTTCTTCTTTGTTCTTTACAATGCACCATCAGGTCTTCTCCTCTATTGGTCAGTAATGAACGTTCTTTCTGTTGGACAGCAGATATTTGTAAACAATAAAAAGAAGGCAGAGATAAAAGCTAATAAGGCTGATGGTTCTAACACCATAAAGTTCAAGAAGAATAAGTGAGAGGCGGAAAATGACTAAGGAATTTGAAGCAAGAACAGAATCAGAAGCCATTCAGAAGGCTGTAGACCAGCTTGGTATCGATAGAAATAGCTTTGATGTTGAGATTATCAAGAGTGAAAAGAAAGGTTTCTTCCACAAGGGTAGTGTTACTATTCGTGTACATGTAAAGGGAATCGAGCTCGAAGAAGAGTCAAACAATGAGGATAGCCTCGAAGAGATGAGCGACAGAATGGTTCCAGGTCAGATCCTTGAGCCAGAAAGTGAAAACGAGGAGAAGATTCTTGAGTTCACAAAAAAGCTGCTTTCCAAAATGGGCTATAAAGCTGATGTAAGCATCAACTTCAGAAGAGATAGCAAGATTGGTTTAAATATTGAAAGTGACCATTCTGCAATAATCATTGGAAGAAAAGGCAAGAACCTTGATGCAATTCAGCTTATCGTCAATGTTTTTGCAGGTAATCTGGATAGTGACTACAAGATCATTATTGATAGTGAGAACTATCGTATGAGGCACGAAGAGATGATAATTCGCTCTGCATTCAAGGTAGCAGAGGGGGTTAGAAGATCAGGCAGAAGCAAGCTTCTTGAACCAATGAATCCATTCGAAAGAAGACTTGTACACACAGCACTCAATGACTTTGAAGGAGTAGAGACCAAGAGTGAAGGTGAAGGCCTTTACAAGCAGGTAAGAGTTATTCCTGTTCGCTAAGTGTTAACCTTATCTAAATAAGATCCCGAGAAACACTCTTGGGATCTTTTTTATTGCTTGCCTTTTTCTGATAATATAGTTTTATTAGAAATATATGGAGGATAACAAACATGGAAGAAAATAGAAATAATATTGGAACAACTCCACTTGTTTTGGGCATCATGTCAGTAATCTTCTCTTTGACCTTTTCTAGGTTGATTGGACTAATCTTGGGAATTATTGCAATAGTTAAGGGTTCTAAATATAGGAATGTAGACAACGATGCTAAAGCTGGTTGGATTCTAGGAATAATAGGCGTAGTTCTTTCCGGAGCTATTGTTTTTCTTGTTCTTTTATTCTTTATGTTGTTTACAATACCAATGGCAATTCCATTCTTCTGGTTCTAGATTAATAAGGGAGGCTTAAATAGCCTCCCTTTTACATTAGAAGTAAGTTTTTAATATGTGTTCTCTAACTTCTTTGCTCTTTTCTTTAGAGAACTGAGCTCCCATCTGACTTATTATCTCACCTGCAAGGTACGAAGCAATCATTCCACACTTCTCAATAGGAAGACCATTTACATAACCGAACAGGAAGCCTGCTGCGTAAGTGTCTCCAGCTCCTGTTGTATCTACAGGAGTAGACTTGCCCTGCATAGGAATTTCAGTTATTTTTCCATTTTCACAGGTAAATGAGCCTCGCTTACCATTCTTTACAACAGCAATGCTACAGATCTTACCAAGCTTCTTGCAGCACTCGTAAGCTTCATATTTGTCAAAAAGTTGGCGAGCTTCTGAATTGTTGGCAAATACTATATCACAGTGATTCTTGATAAGTTCTATAAATTCGTCTCTATAACGGCCAACAGCAAATGGATCTGCAACATCAAAAGCAACCTTTATATTGTTTTCTGTGCAGTACTTCAGGACCTTTCTAATCGCACTCTTCTGTTCCTTTGTATCCCACATATAGCCTGTAAAATAAAAGAGGGAAGCTTTTGAGACTGATTCAAGATTTACATCATTCTCATCATATAGGTGGTTTGCTCCCAGGAAGGTGTTCATAGTCCTTTCTCTATCTTCAGAAAGCAGAATTACTGATGTACCTGTTGGTTCATCCTTTCCCACCAGTTCATCTCTTACTCCTGTTTCCTTGAGCTTTTTCCTGTATTCATCTGCAAGGTCGTCCTTACCAAGTCCTCCAGCAATAGTTGTCTGGATTCCTAAAGAGCAGAGGGTTACCATTGTATTTGGAGCTGAGCCTCCAGGAAGATATACAAGATCTTTGTTCTTGAGATAATCGATAAGAATTCTATGTCTTGTCTTGTCTATAAGATGCATAGTTCCCTTGTGAAGGGAAAGCTTTTCGAGATCCGCATCTGTAACAGTTGCGAGAATGTCTATAAGAGGATTGCCTATTCCGTATACTTCTGCCATATGAAAAGTATAAACGCTAATGTTGAATCTAACAAACAACGAATAGAGAAAAATAAAAATTGTTGTGTTATTCTTTATCCATGGGACGTTACATAGTAAAAGGCGGAAAGCGATTAAGTGGAGAGATAAGAATCAGCGGAAACAAGAATGCTGCTCTTCCTTGTATTGCAGCTACATTGCTTACTGATGAAAAAGTCCACCTTGATAACATCCCAGACATCCTAGATGTAAGAGTCATGAAGCACCTGCTTGAAGAGCTAGGTTCAGAGATTGATGGAAATAATTTTGTATCACATGTGCATTTCAATGGTCTTTCTGAGAACCTTGTTGATAGTGTAAGAGGTTCTATTCTTCTTGTAGGTCCCCTTCTAGCCAGAGGTGAAAAACTGGTAATTCCTCCACCAGGGGGAGATGTAATTGGGCTCAGGCGCCTTGATACTCATTTTATCGGTCTTACAGCTCTTGGGGCTGAATGTGTTGTAAATAAGGATGGCTATCTTACTATAAGTGCTGACGCACCTCTAGTAGGAAATGATATCTTTCTTGATGAAGCTTCAGTAACAGCAACTGAAAATGTAATCATGGCTGCAGTACTTGCAGAAGGCACGAGTACTATCTATAACTGTGCCTGTGAGCCTCATGTTCAGGATCTATGCAAAATGCTGGTTTCTATGGGTGCAAAGATTGAAGGTATTGGCTCCAATCTACTTACTATAGAAGGGCAAGAAAGCCTTCATGGAACAAATTATACAATTGGTTCTGATTATATGGAGCTTGGCTCTTTTATTGGCCTTGCTGCTGTTACAGGAGGGGATATTCTTCTTACCAATGTAGATACTACATTCCTAAGGCCAATAGAGCTTGGATTCGAAAAGTTAGGTATTTCTCTTGATATAAAGAAGGATAGTGTCTATGTACCAGCCTCTCAGAGAAGGATTATCCAGAAGACCTATCTTGGTAATACTAACAAACTTGACGATGCTCCATGGCCAGGCTTTCCTGCAGACCTTCTATCAATAATGACAGTAACTGCAACACAGATGTATGGCTCCATTTTGATTCACGAGAAGATGTTTGAATCCAGGATGTACTTTATCGATTATCTTATCCGTCTTGGTGCTGATATCATACTCTGTGACCCACACAGAGCAGTTGTAAAAGGAAAGACTATTTTACACTCAGGTGTAGTTACCAGCCCTGACGTTAGAGCAGGTATGGCCTTGGTAATTGCAGCGCTATGTGCCGATGGTGTAAGCGTTATTGAAAATATAGAACAGATAGAAAGAGGCTATGAAAATCTGCTTGGAAAGTTGAGAAGCATTGGTGCTGAAATTTCTGAGAATTTAGAAGATTTAAACAGTTTAAATTGAGTTTTCCACAACAAATAAAATTAAATGTTGAAAACTATGTAACAAGTAACTAATACTTATGATTTCTTCTTTATAATTACAATATAAATAAATTTGTATAAATCAATTTATTGTAAAGATTTATTTAAATGTTATGATATTTGTTTTTCATTAAAAATTATATAAGTTTTAGACAAAAATTATTAGGTAAGAAGTCTAAAAAAAGGTTGTTGAAAACCTACTTTTCAACAGGTTTTCAACAGTAATAATTAACTTTGGGAATAACTCGATATTTCTTGTTTATAACGTGAATTATTCTTGTTTAAAACTGTTTTCACACAAATTTTGTTATCAATATTACAGAAAACCTAACGAGCTTCTGACATACTTTCAATGGCTCCTACAGCATATATTCCTGCTGTTTCTGCTCTGAGTATATTTGTTGGCAGAAGAGCTGTTCTTGCTCCTCTGTTTTCAAGAAGCTCACACTCTTCATCAGAAAGGCCTCCCTCGCTTCCAACTATTATGGAAACAGAAGAGTAGGAGGAGTTTGAAAGAAGTCTTCCGATGGTTTGAGTTTTTTCTCTTTTGCTCTGGTGAAGGATTATTCTAAGCTCGTCCTTTTTGATTTCAGGAAGATTATCGATGGATATTACTTCATCAAGAGAAGCTCGAGTGAGAGAGCCACTCTGCTGAACAGCTTCCTTCATGATTGTCTCGAGTCTTTCTCTCTCGTGATCTGTAAAATCCTTTTCTTGTGTATACTGGCTTTTTATGAAGATAACAGATTCAACGCCTGCTTCTGTGAGCATACGTAGAATGGTCTCATTCTTCTTTCCCTTGCAAAGGCACTGATAGACAGTTATGGGAATTATCTTATCTGTGAATGCAGATAGATGGTCGAGAAGAGTATCTTCAGGATTATCAGTTCTTTCTACAGCAAGGGTATTTTCATCGATGATCGTTGCTTTATAGTAGAGACCTTCAAGATCTTTGGCCGTGAAGGATTCTCCTACAGAGAGACGCAGTACTTTTATGAGATACTGTCTATCTCTCTTTTTTAGTGTGTAGGTCGTCTCTCCTGTAAAGCTTTTATCAAATAGGAATACTCTCATTTTGTCTTAAAGTAGTTTATTGCTGCATTAAGCACAGCATCATTGTCCATATCAATCTTAGGCCTATCTTCGTATTCCATTTTATTCATGTAGGAGTTCCTGATGAGCTGCTTTAGAAGCAAAGAAGGAACACCAGAAGCTTCGTTCTCCTTTGCAAACAGTTCCAGGTTTTCCTGTGTTAACTCAGGATGCTCTTTAGTGAAAGCATCTTCCTTGGCAATACTGTCTTTCAAGAAATCATAGAACGCAACGGTCTCTTTATCTGAATACTCAGGCTCTTTGATTTCAATATCAGGTTCGATTCCAACCTTGTTGATATCGTTTTTATTAGGTGTCAGGTATGAGGCACTTGTGAACTTTACAAAGCCATCATTCCACTTGAAAACATCCTGCATTACGCCCTTTCCAAAGGTCTTTGTGCCGATAGTTATTGCCTTTTTATTATCCTTTAAAGCTGCTGTAAGGATTTCACTTGCACTTGCTGTTCCTCCATTTGTGAGGATTGCTATATCGATATCGAGATACTTGGTTCCTGCTGGAGAGGACTGAGATGTTGTATCCTGCCTCTTGGAACCCTCTTTATATTTTACAGTAACGATATCTTTTCCTCCCTCTAGGAAGACATCGGCAACGAGTACAGCAGTATCTACAGTACCACCACCATTATTTCTGAGATCGAGGATGAGGTGCTTCATTCCCTTTTCTTTCAGTTTGTCGAGCTCTGCTGTTACAAGAGTATAAGTTGCCTGGTTGAAATCGGTGATAGTGATGTATCCGATATCTGTACCTTCAACAATTGTGCTATCAACAGAAGGTCTTGTAATCTTCTCTCTTACAATTGTTACATCGAAGACAGCACTTCCTCTATGGATTGTAAGGACAACAGATTCTCCTTCCTTTCCTCTTATTTTTTTGCTCGCTTCTGTTGCAGTCATATCAGTGGTGCTTTCCTTGTCGATATGGCTTATGAGGTCGCGGCTTCTTATACCTGCTTTTGCAGCAGGGCTACCTGGGAATGGGGACATTATCTGGACCATGTAGGTGTTTGGATCAGAAAAGTCTCTAGCATCGAGCTTGTATTTGGTCAGATAGGTACCAATTCCAACATAGGTACCATCTATATCCTCTTCAAAATCTTCTGCCTGATCCTTTGCGATGTACTCTGAATATGGATCATCGAGAGCAGAAAGAAGGCCTGAAGTCAGGGATTCGTTCACTTTTTCAAGATCGATATCATATAGAAAATAGGTATTGATATATTGGTATAGAGTATTCAGGCCAATAAGAGTGGAGGAAATTCCACTGTTATATATGTTCATGCCCTGACCTGCAGAAGCTGTTCTGGCATAAAGCTCCTTTTCAGGAGAGGCGAAAAGAGAAAGTGTTATGGATAAGGACAGCAAAGCAGCTGTCAGTGTTTTTCTAATTTGCATAGCATTATGATAATTAAAATTGCAATCCCTATAAAGACTGTTTTTCCTATGATTGAAAACAGATGGTAAGATTATTACACTTTATATATGCTACCTCTGTATATAAATTACCCATCTTTCATAAAACCGGAAATTTTTTCATTTTTACCTATAAGATGGTATTCCTTGATGTATATCGTTGCCTTCTTCGTATCGCTTGTGCTTTTTAAGCACCTAGCGAAGAAGGAAGCGTTCCTTAATAAAGACGAAGTAGAAAATATAATGATTGCAGGCTTCCTTGGACTTATTATCTTTTCTAGAATATTCTCCTGTCTTTTCTATTCTGATTGGAGATTCTATCTTACTCATCCATTACACATGTTCTGGCCATTTGAAGGAGGCAAGTTCGTAGGACTGCCTGGCATGAGCTATCATGGAGGATTGTTTGGTTGTGTCGTTGGAGTATACCTCTACTGCAAGAAAAAGAAATTCAATGCTTTGAAGGTTGGAGACTTTGCAGTAGCTGTTGTGCCTTTCGGCTACACCTTTGGAAGACTTGGAAACTTTATAAATGAAGAGCTCTATGGAAGAGTTACCACCTCTTCTTTAGGTATGATTTTCCCTGGAGCAAAGAGATTTGATACCAACCTTGAATGGGTAAAGGCTGTTGCAAATAAAGTTGGACTTGAGATAGTTCCAAACTCCTATATAAACCTGCCTAGACACCCATCACAGCTCTATGAAGCCCTCTTTGAAGGCTTGATCACTGGAATAATTATCTATTTCATAGCACGTCCTTTCTTCAAGAAGAACAACTTCAAAGATGGTTCTGCTGTAGGCCTTTATCTAATTCTGTACGGTTTCTTTAGATTCCTTATTGAATACTGCAGACAGCCAGATGCTGATATTGGATATGTGATTGCATTGGGTGAGAAGAGTGACAATATCGCTCTCTTCCAATCATTCTTGAATATTTCAAAGGGGCAGATCTTCTGTCTTTTGATGATAATCATAGGACTAATTATGATGTTGATAGTCAACAGAAAAGGAAATAACAATGTCAAAAAATATAGATGAAAGAGTTAAAGCGCTTAGAAGGCTTATGAAAGCAGAAGGGATTTCTGCTTACTATATAACTGGTACAGATCCTCATCAGAGCGAATATGTCTCTCCCAGATGGAGAACTAGAGCCTTTATTTCAGGCTTCACAGGCAGTGCTGGTTCTGTCTTGATTACAGAAGATAAGGCGCTGTTATGGGTAGATAGCAGATATTATATCCAGGGCGCAAGCGAGATTGAGAATAGCGAATTTATCCTCATGAAGATTGAGGAGCTCTCTCCAGAAACTTACATGGAAGAAAACTTGGAGAAGGGTGCTGTACTTGGTATCGAGGAAAGAAGTGTCAGCATTAACTCCTTTCTCTTTTTAAAAGAGCTTCTAGCAAGAAGAGATATCGAGGTTGTAACAACAAAAGATCTGCTTTCTTCTCTTTGGCAGGACCGTCCTTCTGCTCCTGTCACTAAGCTTCGCTTGGTAGATGTTGCATATGCAGGACTGACTAGAGAGGACAAACTCGAAAGGGTTCGCTCTGTGCTCGAGAAAAAGGGTGTAGATTTCACCTTTATAACTTCTATCGATGATATCGCATGGCTTACCAATCTTCGTGGAGATGATATTCTCTACAATCCTGTTTTCCTCTCTTTTGCCTTTGTCGATAAAACCAAGGCAGTGCTCTTTACAGCTAAAGAGCGCTTTGATGAAAAGGTAAGAGCAGAAATCGAGAAGTGCTTCGAGATAAGGGAGTATGAAGAGGCCTATACACTTCTTCCTTCCATTGCACATGGCAAGGCCTACTTTGATAGCACAAAGGTGAATATGGGCTTTTTCTCTGTGTTCGAAAAAGCTTTTTTTACTGGTATTGATATAACCACAACCTTGAAGGCAAGAAAGAACATGATAGAGCTCAGAGGTATGAGACGAGCTCATAAGCTTGACGGAATAGCATTTGCAAACTTTATGGCAAATCTTGATACAGAACCGGATGGTTCTTTATCTGAAATAGATGTATCTAATGCATTTGAAGCACAAAGAGATAGGCTAGAAGGCTATCTTGGGCCATCATTTGCTCCAATTTCTGCCTTTGCTGAAAATGGTGCAATTGTGCACTATAGCGCTACAAAAGAGTCAAATAGAAAGATTGATAAGGATGGACTACTTGTTCTGGATACTGGCTCCCAGTTCTATTTTGGGATGACTGATCTGACAAGAACCCTCCTTTTTGGAAAGGCCACCAGAGAAGAGAAGATTGACTACACGTTGGTTCTCAAGGGTCATTTGGCACTTGCATCTCAGCGTTTTATAAAGGGCACAAGAGGGTATCAGCTCGATATACTTGCCCACCAATACCTTTGGACTGCTGGCATGACCTATTCTCATGGAACTGGTCATGGTGTTGGCTGCAATTTGAATGTTCATGAGGGGCCAATGAGAATTTCTCCTGCTCCAATCGATGTTCCTCTTGAAGAAGGTATGGTCCTTTCTGATGAACCAGGTGTTTACAAGGAAAACAGACATGGCGTAAGGATTGAAAACCTTGTAGCTGTCCAGAAGGATGTTACAACAGAGTTCGGTGAGTTTTTGTCTTTTGAAGTGCTTTCACTTGTTCCATATGAGAAAGAGCTAATAGAGACCAATCTCCTTACAGACAACGAGATAAAGCTTATCAATGCATATCACGAGTGGGTTAGAGATGAACTTATCGACGAAGTAGATGAAAAGGCAAAAGCTTGGCTAGAGAAGGCAACTTCTCCACTAGTTAGAGTGTAGCTATTTATACAAATTAGAAATATAATAGGACAAACATAAAGAGGAAATTAATAATGGTTGAAGCCCTAAAGAAAAATGGAAAGATTTCCCGTAAGGGACCAGTCGTTCTCGTCATCATGGATGGCGTTGGTTTTGGTAAGTATAAGGATGGCGACGCTGTTGCAGCTGCTATGACAAAGAATCTTGATAAGCTCTATAACGCTTATCCTTGGACCAAGCTCAAGGCTCACGGTCTTGCAGTAGGTCTTCCTTCTGATGCAGACATGGGTAACAGTGAAGTTGGTCACAATGCAATGGGTTGTGGTCGTGTATTCAGCCAGGGTGCTGCTCTTGTTTCCGAGTCTATCAGCTCTGGCAAGATGTTCGAGGGCGAGACCTGGAAGAAGCTTGCAGGAAATGCCGCTAGAAAGGGTTCAACACTTCACTTCATCGGTCTTCTTTCCGATGGTAATGTTCACTCTCATATTGACCACTTGAAGGCTATGGTAGAGAGAGCCAAGAAGGATGGTGTCAAGAAGGTTAGAGTCCACGCTCTTTTAGATGGCAGAGACGTAGGAGAAATGAGTGCTTTCGATTATTTCGATCCATTCCAGAGCTTCCTTGAAAGTCTCAATGATGAATCCTTCGATGCAAGAATTGCATCCGGTGGTGGCAGAATGGTCATCACAATGGACCGTTACAATGCAAACTGGGATATGGTCAAGAAGGGCTGGGAGACTCACGTCTTAGGTGAAGGCAGACAGTTTGCATCTGCTCACGAAGCTATCGAGACACTCAGAAATGAAACTGGTGCGATCGATCAGGATCTTCCTCCATTCGTCGTTGCTGAAAACGGCAAGCCTGTTGGAACTATCGAAGATGGTGACTCTGTTATCCTTTATAACTTCCGTGGTGACCGTGCTCTCGAAATTACAAAGGCCTTTGAGGCTAAGGAGCTCAGTGAGTTCGATAGAAAGAGAGTTCCACAGGTCGAGTATGCTGGCATGATGGAATATGATGGAGACCTCCATGTTCCTGCTCAGTACCTCGTATCTCCTCCATCAATCGACAGAACAATGGCAGAGTACCTCTGTGCTACAGGCATCAAGCAGTTCTCTATCTCCGAGACACAGAAGTTTGGCCATGTAACTTACTTCTTCAATGGTAACAAGACTGGCAAGTTCGATGAGAAGCTGGAAGAGTATGTAGAGGTTCCTTCCGATATCGTTCCTTTCGAGCAGAGACCTTGGATGAAGTGTGCTGAGATCGCAGACAGAGTTATCAAGGAAGTCGAGAGCGGAAAGTGGGATCTTATCAAGCTCAACTTCCCAAACGGTGATATGGTTGGCCACACTGGTGTATTCGAAGCAGTTGTCTGCTCTATGGAAGGCATGGACCTTCAGATTGGTAGAATTTGGGAAGCTGTTTCAAAGGCTGGTGGTGTAATGGTCGTTACTGCAGACCACGGTAATGCTGATGATATGTACGAGCACGGTAAGGATGGTTCTCTCAAGCTCAAGAAGGATGGAGAACCTAAGAGTAAGACAAGCCATTCTCTCAATCCAGTTCCTTGTATCGTATGTGACTCTGCTTACAATGGTGAGTACTCCAAGGAGCTTAAGACAGGTCTTGGTATTTCTTCCATCCCTGCAACACTTATGAACTTCCTTGGATATGATGCTCCTGCAGATTATGATCCTTCTGTAATTACATTGAATTAAGGCATAAAAGCTTAAGTGATGACCGCTGTCTCTGGATGGCGGTCTTTCTTTATCTCTTTTCAAGATAAAGAAAAAGGCTTTCACAATTAAGTGAAAGCCTAAGAGCATCATATTATAATCAATCAGGCAATTGCCTTCTTTGATTTTGAATTGATAAATATTACCAGTACAACTCCAAGGATACCTAATGTATCAGTAACTGTTCCTGGGAATATAAGCATCAGACCTGCAAGTGCAGAGCAGATTCTGAGCCAGGTTTGCATCTTGGTGCGATAGAAGCCTTCAAGAGCCATTGATACACCAAAGAGACCAACCATGCTGGTAATTATACCCTGAATAGCCTTAAGTGCGCCCTGATCCATCAAGAGCATTGATGGGTTGAAGCAGAATACGTAAGGAACAATGAAAGCTGCAATAGCTAACTTTGTTGCATTGATTGCTGTCTTCATTGGATCAGACTTGGCAATTGCAGAACCTGCATAGGCCGCTAACGCAACCGGAGGCGTTATATCTGCAACGATTCCGAAGTAGAATACAAAGAAGTGAGCAGCAACACGAGGAATGCCCAAGGTAATGAGAATAGGTGCAGTTGTGGATGCCATAATACAGTAGTTTGCTGTAGTAGGAACACCCATACCAAGGATGATACAGCTGACCATTGTCAAGAAGAGAGCAATAAAGAGACCCAATGCTGGGTTTGGAATGCTCTGGCTAATTGAAACAATAGTACTGATCAAGCGGGATGCAAGACCTGTGACGGTGATACAACCTGCAACCATACCTGCCATAGAACATGCGACGATAACAGTAATACAGCTTCTTCCACCTGCGGAGAGTGATTCATAGGTCATTGCAAGAGACTTCTTTACAGTGCCTTTAAAGTTCTTCTCTTCCTTAGCGTTATTTGGGATAGCAACTAGAATAGCAATTGCAATCGCAAGTGTTGCTGAGTAAGCCAAAGATCTGATATTGGCAGAAACCAACCATACCAAGATAACGAGAGGAAGCAGAAGATAAAGCTGCCTGGCAAGAATTCTCAGCTTTGGAAGCTTATCTCTACTTGTACCCTTAAGTCCGAGCTTCTTTGCCTCAAGGTGTACTGAAATAAAGATTCCAGAGAAGTAAAGAGCTGCTGGGAGGATTGCCCAGAGAGCAACGCGCATGTATGGCTCGCCCATGTACTCAGACATGAGGAATGCGGCTGCACCCATGATAGGAGGCATGATCTGTCCACCTGTGGATGCGACCGACTCGACAGCACCTGCAACTGCAGATCTGTAGCCATTTCTCTTCATCAGAGGGATGGTGAAAGAGCCTGTGGATACTACGTTGGCAACACAGCTTCCGGAGATAGTTCCGAAGAGCGCACTTCCAACGACTGCCATCTTTGCAGGACCACCGCGCTTTCTGCCGGTGATGGCGATTGCGAAGTCCTGGAAGATCTTGTCGGCGCCGGAGGCGTTGAGGAAGGCTGCGAACATCAGAAAGAGGAATACGTTGTTCGCACAGGTAGCTGTCGGTGTTCCGTAGATACCGCGGTCGGAGAAGAGAGCGAAGATTATTCTCTTGAATGTCAGCTGTCTGTTTCCGAAGAGACCGGGAATCCTATGTGCAATCAGGGCATAGCCGATTGCAACGAGAGCGATGATAGGCAGAGCAAGGCCAAGGGTCCTTCTTGCGGACTCGAGGATGATCAGGACGAGGACGATACCAAAGAAGTAGATCATCTTGTTCGTCATGACGCTGTTCTGCATGTCATCGACGTATGCGTCGAAGTTGAGAATTACATAAAGTGATGCAACTACCCCAAGGATTATGATGGCCCAGTCGACGATATGGCATATCGTATGGACGGCCTTGCTGGCCTCTGGCCTCTTGCGGTCAAGTGGGTAGTAGAGGAATATCAGGACTATGGCGACCATTACATGCAGCGCATAGAACTTGATACTTGGCATTCTTGCGAAGGTGAACTGCCCGATGTGGAATGCAATTGTATATAGAGATACCAGGAGAATGACATACCTGACAAACTTCTGATATAGACCTTCTGTTTTCATAATAGCTCCTGAAAGAGGAAGAGATCAAAAGCATGCATGGCATAGGACCATGCATGCCTTCAAGATTTGATCAGCGGAGTGAATCTGGGATCTTGACACCCTTCTCGTCAAGATACTTGATTACGCCAGGATGAAGCTTGACATTGAAGTAGACCTCATTCTCTGGGGTGACGTTGGTAAGTCCCTTGTAGACCTGTACGAGCGCTGGGTTGTTCTCGAAGAGGGTCTTTGCGATGTCATAGACATCCTGCTCTGAAAGCTTTGCAGAACAGACTGCGAAGTTCCATTCGGTGACGGTATCGTACTCTTCGGTAACGCCCTTGTAAGCGCCCTTAGGCATCTTTGCTGCAGTGTAGAATGGCTTCTGGCTGATCAGGAACTCCTGCTGCTCCTTTGTAAGGCCGATGAAGTGCAGAGGTGTGGAAGCCTCGAGCTCGGCGATAGCTGGGAATGGTGGGAGTGAGAAGAGCAGAGCTGCATCGATATTGCCCTGGGAGACAGCTGTAGCTGTAGCACCGTGGCCATCGTTGAAGATGTTTGCTGGGTTGATGTTCATCTTGGGAAGGAGCTCACGGAAGATCTTGTCCATTGCCATACCCTTGGAACCGAAGCCTACGGTCTTGCCGTTGAAGTCCTCGAGGGTCTTGACTGGGTTGGAGTCCAGAGCGTAGATGGTGAGATAGGATGGGTAGAGAGGGAGGAAGCCTCTGATGTTCTCCATTGGCTTGCCGCTTGTAAGCTGGCCAGAGAGGCCCTGCTCGATGGAGGAAGCCATTGCGATACCGAAGTCAGCATCGCCATTCTCGATGAGAACGAGGTTGGCAGAGCCGCCACCAGTCTCTTCACCTGTTACGATGAATCTGTCCGGGAAGAGGTTTGTGATTGTGTTTGCAAGGCCTGCGCCTACTACATAGAAGTTACCACCGGAAGAACCTGTTGCGAATGTGAGACGCTTTGGTGCTGCAGCACCGGACTCACCTGAACCATTAGCCATCAGCTGGAAAGCAAGCAGAGCGACCAGCATGATCAGAAATAGCTTCTTCATACTTATATTTCTCCTTAAGTTGATTATTTTATTCAGTTTATTTCTCTACCATCATGAAGACCCTGAGGGAACGGAAGGCCGTACCTCCCCAGAGACCACCACTGAAGGTGTGTCCGCCGATAATTGCGGCAGATACGTGAAGGTGGAGGAAGATCGGAAGGTCCCTGTCAGGGTATACCTGAAGGAGCATCGGATCGCACTGGCTCCAGTCCATAGCCTCACCAGAGAGGCCTACTACCTCGCAGGCCTCGTGGAAGGTTGTCGGTACCGGCTTGAGTGGAAGCTCGTGCTCAACAGGATTTGCGATTACAAGGTCCTTTGCAGAACCGATCGCATTGAGAAAGAGTGCAGTCTTTATCTTGTTGACCATCAGATAGTCGACGATTGTCTTCTTGATATCCTCGCCCCTTTCAACGGTCATCTCGGCAAATTCCATCATGCTACTTCCTCACCTTCTTCATTGCCTGGCTTGCTGCTATGAGTATTGGATCATAGACAGGTGCTACAGGCGGAGCGTATATGAGATCCAGGTCGTTGACCTCGGATACGGTCATTCCCCTATCGATTGCGGCGACCAGGGTATCGATTCTGATCGCAGCAGACTCGCTGCCCATTCCCTGGGCTCCGAGTAAACGTCCTGAAACAGTATCGAGAATGAAGTTGAGATTCATTATCCTGTGATTCGGGTAGTAGGATGCCTTGTCCCTCTGCTTTATCTCGCACTCGGCAGCGTCATAGCCGGCCTCGCGGGCCTGGGCAAGAGAGAGACCGGTAGCTGCGATGTAGCAGTCGAAGACCTTGGTGACCATGGAGCCCTGGACTCCGTGGAAGGTAGCCTTCTCACCACCTACGCTGCTTCCTGCGACTCTGCCCATCTTGTTGGCTGTGGTGCCAAGTGGGATATAGCAGGGCTTGCCTGTGATGCTGTTCCTTGCCTCGGCGCAGTCTCCACAGGCCCAGATGGCCGGATCGGAAGTCTGCATGCTGTCATCGACAGAGATCGCACCCTTGATGCCGAGCTTCAGTCCAGCCTCCTTTGCAAGAGCGCTGTTCGGAACGACACCGATGGACATGACGACCATATCGCAGGCAACTGTCTCGGTTGAGGAGACAAGGCATGTGACCTTGCCGCCCTCCTCCTTTATTGCCTCTACCTTTGCTCCGAGGTGTACTGTTACACCGTTCTTCTCAAGAGTCTCGAGGACTATCTGTGAGAAGGACTCGGGAAGGAATGGAAGGAGGCGTGGGAGAGCCTCGAAGACGTGGACCTTGAGACCGGCATTGGTGAGCTCTTCAGCGACCTCGAGGCCGATGAAGCCACCACCTACGATACAGCAGGTGGAGCCTGGAACAGAGGCGGTCTTCAGACGGATGCCATCTTCGACGTTTCTAAGGAAGTAGACACCACTTGCATCTATACCCGGAATATTCGGACAGATCGGAGAGGCACCTGTTGCAATTACGAGCTTGTCGTATGGATAGACAGCTTCGGATTCATCGTCGAGGTTTCTGGCCGTGACAGTCTTCTTGACGCTGTCAAGGTGTGTTACCTCGTGGTGGATAAGAACAGGAATGCCCCTCTTCTCTCTCATCTCATCGACATGCAGAGAGACAAGATCATCTGGAGATTCGATCATGCCACCGACGAAGTATGGAAGGCCACAGGAGCCGTAGCTGATGTAGCCGGACTTCTCGAATACGGTGATCTCAAGTGACGGATCGAGACGCTTTGCCTTTGATGCGGCACTGAGGCCAGCAGCCGTTCCCCCAATGATTACAAGTTTTTCTGCCATGCCACTTACCTCTTATCTTCTTACGCCGTACTTGTCGATGACGCCCATCTCGCCCATCATCTGCTCGAGCTCGTCTCTTCTGTGACCGGTGTACTCCTGATATGGCTTTCTCAGTGGGCCGCCTGGCAGACCGAGGATATCGAGAGCTGCCTTGATTACGATCGGGTTGGAGAAGTCATAGAGCTTCTGGAGCAGTGGGAACCACTTGAAGTACTCCTCTCTGCACTCCTCGACGATCTGCATGCTTGTCCATGGTCTGGAGTACTTTGCGCACTCCTCTGGGATGATGTTGCCACCGATGTTTGCAGTACCGGTACCGCCAACAGCCAGAGTTGGGATGACGATGGAGTACTTTGGATAGTCGCAGCACATGATCTTGACCTTGCCCTTTGTAAGTCTCTGGACCTGTACGAGCTGCTCGACAGATGGCATAGCCTCCTTGTCGACTACGAAGTGAGGATGCTTGTCAGCGAGCTTCTGGATGGTCTCAGGAGTGAGCTGGACACCAAGTCTGGATGGGTTGTTGTAGACACCACATGGGATAGAGATGGAACTCATGACTGTATCCATGTGCTGGAGAGCTGCAACCTGTGGAATGAGAACGTATGGTGGAACTGTGAAGATGACACCGTCGCCACCCTCCTTCTCGATGTACTGTGCCATCTCGACGGACTGCTCGGTTGTAAATGCGGCTGCACCGAAGAATACTGGGATACGGCCGTTTGCGATCTTGATTACCTCGTGGACAATCTTCTTCTTCTCCTCGATGGTAAGAAGTGTTGTCTCACCTGCTGAACCGAGAACGAAGATCTGGCTTGTGCCATACTTGATCTGTCTCTCGATAAGTGTTTCGAAACCCTTGAAGTCGATACTGCAATCGGCCTTGAATGGGGTCGGCATTGCAACAAAAGAACCCTGTAGATTAGTCATTTTTGATTCTCCTAATAGCGTTATTTGCCTGAATTCTACACTCTAATACAAAAAAGTTTTGCAAGAGTGCATCAGTTGTAACTTTTGTTACAAAGAAACTAGGTTTCATAGGGAGAATAGCACATATTGAAATTAATTCCTATTATTTTAATAGGTTTATATGGTATTTAATCATTTCTTATGGATCATTTGAGAAATTGCCTTGAAAAAAGGCAGCCTCCACGCTTGTGAAGACTGCCCTTGAAGGTGTGCCGATGAAGCTATCAGAAGATCTGATGGTAGTCTGCGTCGATCTCCTTGTAGATGCTCTTCTTGTCCATCAGTGAGGAGAGAGCCTCAGGCATTGGTACAGTTGTGCCGACAAGTGGTTCCACGACTGTGTCGAACTTTGCAGGGTGTGCTGTGGAGACGATGATAGTATCCTCACCAGCGAAGTGATCCCTTCTTACCCTCTCGCCACAGGCGGTGTGAGGACACATTACGTAACCCTCTTCGCTGTAGACCTCCTTTATGGTCCTCTTGATCTCCTCGTCGCTTACAGACCAGGCGGAGATGTTCTCGCACCTCTCCTCGTAGGTCTTGAAGAGGTCGAAAAGGCGTTCCATGTTGCTTGGAGCACCTACGTCCATTGCATTGGCAAGGGTCTTTATTGCATCTCTTGGGTTGTACTTTCCACTCTCCAGGTACTCTGGGATTGTTGTGTTCGCATTGACTGCAAGGGCAACTCTTCTTATTGGAGAGCCGATCTTCCTTGCCCAGTATGCGCCTGTACAGTTGCCGACATTTCCGGATGGGACGATTACGATAGGCTCCTTTCCATACTGCTTTACATAGAGCATGGATGCGTATACGTAGTAGACCATCTGAGGAAGAAGTCTTCCGAGGTTGATGGAGTTTGCAGATGAGAGGCCGGTAAGGGATGGATCGACAAAGGCGCTCTTTACCATTCTCTGGCAGTCATCGAAGGAGCCCCTCACCTCGTAGGACTCGACATTCTCGCCCCAGCAGGTAAGCTGCTTCTTCTGTCTCTCGGCAACCCTTCCCTTTGGGAAGAGGACCTTTACAGAGAGGTTCTGTCTCTTGAAGAAGGCCGAGGCAACGGCTCCGCCTGTGTCGCCGCTGGTTGCAACGAGGATGCAGAGCTTCTCGTTCTTCTTTACAAGGAGCTTCTCCATTGTGAAGGCAAGGAATCTTGCACCGAAGTCCTTGAAGGCGGCTGTTGGACCGTGGAAGAGTTCAAGGATGTCAGTGTTCTTGAGTCTTCTAAGTGGGATCGGGAAGTTGAAGGCACCGCGGCAGATATCCCTGAGGTCCTCTGCAGAGAGGTTCTTGTCACCCTCGAAGAATGGGAGAAGGACTCTGTAGGCAAACTCATCGTATGGAAGGTCGACACTGATTCCCTTGTCGAGCTGTGGAAGCTCGGATGGGACGTAGAGTCCTCCATCTGGAGCAAGGCCCTGAAGAATAGCCTCGCTTGCACAGAGTCTGTGCTCCTTGTTCTTATCTCTTGTTGAACTGAAATACATACTTTTGCTCCTTATTTAGATGAGTCCGGCTCCGAGGTATACGGAGAGGCGGAGCAGGTCGGAGAAGACTCCACCTGCAGTTACATCAGGACCTGCACCCGGTCCCTTTACGACCAGTGGCTGTCCCTCATGATATCTCTTTGTTGTAAATGCAATTACATTGTCAGTACCCTGTGCCTGGGCAAATGGGTGGTCAAGTGGGCACTCCTCAAGTGCAACAGCGCACTTTCCATGGTCGACCTTGCCGACATAGCGCAGCACCTTTCCCCTGCTCTTTGCATCCTCGTACCTTCTCTTCATATCCTCGTCCATCTCAGGAAGTCTCTTTAAAAACTCCTCCTTGGACTCGTTCTTCAGAGAGTCCGGAACAAGGGATGTGATCTTGAGATCTGAAAGCTCGACATCGAGTCCCGTCTCACGTGCAAGGATTACGGTCTTTCTGGCAACGTCCATGCCGGAAAGGTCGTCGCGGGGATCCGGCTCTGTGTAGCCAAGGCGCTTTGCCTCGTATACAAGCTCCGAGAATGGGGTATTTCCATCGTACTTAGAGAAGAGCCATGCCAGGGTACCGGAGACCATGCCTTCGATCTTGAAGATCTCGTCACCGGTCTGGATAAGGTCATTGAGAGTGTTGATGACAGGAAGACCTGCACCGACAGTCGTCTCGTACAGGAATCTCTTTCCACTTCTCTTGGTCTTCTCCATGATGGCCTTGTAGTACTCGTAGGTACCGGTTGCGGCCTTCTTGTTGGGTGTAATTACATGGAAGCGGTCCAGAAGCTCGACATACTGGCCTGCAAGCACTGGGCTTGTGGTACAGTCGACGATGGCAGCATGAGGATAGTACTCGGCACCGACGTGGTTGAGGAAGGTCTTCATATCAACCGGTACTGCATTCTTCTCGAAGAGCTCTCTCCAGTGGTTGAGGTCTACACCCTCTTCAGAGAGGAGCATCTTCCTGCTGTTGGCAATGCCTCTGATCCTTATATCGATATCGAACTGTCTCTTCAGTCTCTGTCTCTCGTCTCTGATCTGGTCAAGGAGGGTTCCTCCGATGTTGCCAGGTCCGAAGAGACCGACAGAGAGGGTCTGCTCAGAGAGGAAGAAGGCTGCATGCAGTGCAGTGAGGGCCCTTATGGAGTCCTTCTCCCTGATGACAGCAGAGATGTTTCTCTCACTGGAGCCCTGTGCAATTACGCTTACGTTTACACCAGCTCTTGCCAGAGCAGAGAAGAACATGCCGGAAACGCCGATGTAGCCGGTCATCTCCTCACCAACAGCTGCTATGATTGCAAAGTTGTTCGCAACGGTGATCGATGCGATCTGGTGGGAATCGAGCTCGGAACTGAACTCCTCCTTTGCGCACTTCTGGGCCTCGAGGACCTGATCGGATGGAACTGCGAAACAGATCGAATACTCACTGGAGGCCTGGCTTATCAGGATTACCGAAATGTCGTTCATCCTCAAGGCGGTGAAGAGTCTGGAGGAGATACCTGGGATACCGGACATACCGGCACCTTCGATGTTTATGATCGCAATGTCCCTCATTACGGAGAATGCCTTGACAGGGGTACTTCTCTTCAGGGACCTTGGAATTGTACTTGTGATAGTAGTTCCGTCATTCTCTATCTCGCCCCAGTACTTCAGCTGTACATCTATCTCAGCGGACTGGGCCGGGATGAAGAAGTGCGGGTGGACGATAGGAGCACCGAAGAACGAGAGCTCGGTGGCCTCTGCAAAGGTCATTGTCCTGATGACCTGGGCTGTGGGGATATCCTTCTTTCTTGCCGAGCAGAGCAGAGAACGGTTGTTCCAGTATGTGAGGGCACCGGAGCACTTGGCTGCTATAAGGGCAGCAGTATACTCCCCTTCGCCCTCGAAATCCTTCAGCTTGACGCTCTTGGGCTGGATAAGCTTTCCACAGACGAAGGTGATGCCGGATGAGAACTTTGTGCTCTCGATGGCACTCTCTGCATACATGATGTTGCACTTCTTGCCCTTGCCTGCAGCATAGGAGGCAGCAAGAAGAGAGAGGAAGCCGGATGTGAGACCTGCGAAGAAGTCGTGGGTTGCGTGAGAAATGCTTCCAAGGAGCCAGACGGAGCGGAGGATATCCTCCATATCCTCGAAGCCTTTTCTCATAGTCCTGTTGACCTGCTCGTCCTTGTCGCAGCCGCATTCGGCCACCAGGTCGAACCAGGTCTCCTGGGAGTGCTCGAGAAGTCCCCAGAGTCTCTCCTCATGCGCCTTTGCACTCGAGAGAAGACCCTCGAAGCAGAGCGGCCCCGAATGGATCGGGGAGAGAACGAATACCTGAGCCTCCTCCATGGAGCTGCTCGCTATCTTCATAAGCTTTTCCAGACCCTCGCGGCTGGAGATCATTGCGCCCTCAAGCGCATGGATTCTTGCATTTTCCATCTGTGGTTATCACCTTTGAGGGCTAGTGTACACAAAAAGAGAAAAACAGAGAAGTACCAAAAGTGCGGTACTTCCTTTCAAAAGAACAAATTAATACAACAGAAAAATACAATCTGAATGAGAAAAAGAAAAGCTCTGGAATAACTCCAGAGCCTATCTGCCTATAGTAGGTACTGCTTATACAAGCTTTGTGAAAGCACCGCTTCTGAGACAGCGGGTGCAGACCTTGATTGTTGTTGGGGTACCCTTGATGAGGGTCTGTACTGTAACAAGGTTTGGGCGGAAAACACGCTTTGTGGTAACGCCGATGTGCTGACCTACACCACCCTTCTTCTTAGCCTGACCTTTACGAGTAACGACATTACCAGAAACAGTTCCCTTACCGCAAATATCACATCTTCTTGCCATGATTATTATC
>JAILRW010000056.1 GCA_024698005.1 Sphaerochaetaceae bacterium
ACAGTTGGAACTCTGCCGCTTTCTGATTTTGCATCCTCTCTCTCAGATAGCAGGAAAAGAAGATCCTTCTGAAGAGAGTTATTGTCCTGGAACTCATCTATCATTATGAAGCGATAGCGGGAACGGAAGATTCTTCTGACTTCCAGATTGTCTCTGAGAATACAGACTGCTAGGGAGGCTACATCACTGAAGGACAATAGTCCGAGTATTCGCTTCTCTTCATTTATCATAGCTGCGTACTTCTCTACTGCCTTCTGTAATAGACCTGCACTCCTGTCATTGTTCTTTACATAGTTCTGTATCCTGAAGTGCTGTTTTTCTTTCAGGATTGGATTTATGGATGTGTTTACAATGTCCTTTACTTCTTGATCCCTAACTCCGCTCAGATTGAAATAATCCTTTTCACCAAAGCTTTCATCCTCAAGGCATGTCAACAATCTGGAATACTGCTCTGAAAGCTTTGGAGTAAGAGCTAGATTCGACAGCTGAGCAAAAGCTTCTGATAGAGTCTCTCTCTGCTCGCTGTAGAGGTTTGAAACTATTTCATAAAATCGTTCAGAGATTCTTGTTGCAGAGTACTCTCCTGTGAGGGTAACTTTTGAGGCAATCTTCAAGAAGAACTTGTCCATGACTTCACTTGGCATAAAGAGTGAGGAAATAAGATTTACCTCTTCACTGTTTTCTTCGTTTTTCAGAAAGTCATAGGCCAATCGCTCAGCCATTTCCTTTGCAGTCCTGTCATCAAGGTTTCCAATATCCCTAGATAGACCGTAAGAGAGAGCATCACTTCTAGCAATCTGGGCGCAGAAGCTATCGAGAGTGGAGATTGTGGCTCTTGAGAAGCTCTCCATATCAATTCCCTCTCCCGCCTTTACTAGACGCTTGTAGATTCTCTCTCTCATCTCGGCAGCAGCCTTCTTAGTGAAGGTCAGCGTCAATATCTCTTCAGGCTTTACATTCTCTTCAAGCACAAGGCGAAGAAATCGCCAGGAAAGGACAGCTGTCTTTCCTGCTCCTGCTCCGGCCGAGACTACACTATTTTTACTCGAATCAAGTACAGCAAGCTGCTCATCATTTGGACAGAACCCTTCCAGGTCCATTATTCTCTTGAATTCTTCTTTCATCTCAGGTTGTATCTCCTTCTGCAGATACTCCTTTCTTTACAGTAGGAGCAATTCTCCTTGCCAGGGGTCGCCTTCCAAGCTCCCTCTTCATATCCATCCCTTGTACTCTGGTAATCAAGCTGGAGCTTCTCCTCTTCCTCAGCCCACTTATCTGAACTGAAGCCCTTGAACTCAGCATCCTTCATCGAGTAGAAGAAGGCATTCTCTACATCGTCTATGTTTTCCTTCTCATATAAGTGTGAGTATAGGATCAACTGATAGGTTGCAGGGGCAGAGCCCTTCTTGTAATCGAGAAGGTATACCCTGCCATCAGCATCCTCTATGACAGTATCAACGTAGCCTGTAAAGGTACCATCACAAAGAGGAAGTTCATTTGACTTCGGTCTGAATGAACCAACAGCCTTACCTCTCAGTTTCTTTGGTACCAATAAAAAGAGAACAACGCCCTGAAGGGAAGCAAGATACTTTCCTTTGATGCTTCGCTTGGTGAAGTCATCAAACACACGGTTATCTTCTAGTAAATTGACAAGCAATCCCTCTATTTCGCTGTTGTAATCTTCTATGTGCTCTATGGTCAGAAGCTCATTGAAGTGGTTGGCCATGAAGGCTTGAATTACTTCATGAAGGAATGTACCAATTGCTGCATCATCCTGCTTCGATGGTTCAAAGACATCAGGATTTTCATCATCACTGTTATCTGGAACAAGATCATACTCCAAGAAGGCCCGATATGGACACTTTGCATACTTACTGATAGCTGAGTATGAGAAGTGATAATTCGAAGTATCTATCTTCCTGTAGCCCTTCTCATCAGATGAAGCTATATCACACCCTGAGTTCGCAAGACTGGTCAGTTTTGCTTCTTCAAGACTGTTTTCAAGACCTTTACCAACTAGTTTTTCAGGTGCATGGCCTTTAACAATCTTGTCATTCAATACAAAGTAGGTAGGTGTCTCTTCTGGCCCTTCATTTGTCATTTCAGAACCAGTTATGAAAGTGTTCTCGCTAACGCTCTGGTAGTAGGATATGAGACTATCAGTTGCAGAGTAGCACTTGCGATTCTCTATCTCATGATCTAGCAAGAAAGAAAGAGACTTCTCCTCTCTCCTGTAGCTCTTGTCATTTATACCAAAGACGAAGCGATACTTCACATCCATCAAATAGTCCTGGCCATAGGAATAGACAGGAATGCCCTCATCTTTTTCCTGGCTCACATAAGAGATGTTCTCAGCTTCGCTCATGAAGGTAGCAAAGAGGTTTGAAACCTTCAGACCAGACTCTGATATTACACGAGAGAACTGGGATAGTTCGTTTATAACAAAGGAGTAGACCTCCATATCTATGACCTCTCCTGCCTTGAACTCATCTGGTCCAAATAGAAGGGATGAGAGAGCGTGGAGAGAGGAAATCAACGATTGTCCTTCAGAAGCAGTACAGACAGCAATAAGTCCGCCCTTCAACGCTTTATAGAACTCCAGAAGAGGATTATGTGCTCTTGAAAGCTTGGTAAATAGCTCATCATCCCCCTTGTAGTTTATGCTTCCCCGCTGGATATTTGATTGGATCATGAAAGAAATCAAGCTACGGTTCTTCTCCATATCAAGATATGGGAATGCAGAATTAAGTAGCAGGTTCTCAAGAGACCTGAATGAAAGCTTTTCATTGTAGCAGCGCTCGATTGCAAACAGAAATCTTCCAGGTACACTCTCCTTTATCTTCAAGCTCTTCATAAATACGAGAGGAATATCATACTCAAGGCTCTTTCGCTCAAGGAGTGGATCGAGCCTATCAAGTTCTGGAGTGGATAGGATGATATCTTGAAACGCAATGTTTTTCTTCTTTAAATCAATCAGACGAGAAAAGAGCAGCTCAAGCTCTGCTTCCTCACTGTCAAACTTTTCATACACAGTAGAAGCGCTTGCGGGGATATCCAGAACTCTTATTCCGCTCTTGTCTTCAAGCTCTTCAAAAAGCCTCTGCATTGGAATCTCTGCATCAAAGCCAACAAGCACATGATCAATTACAGTATCCCTATTGTTCTTTACTGAGTGCTTTTCCCAACCTGGCTCGAAGAGTGAGTGCTCAGACAAGAAATCACTATATCTGGACTTCAATATCTGAAGATCCAGAAAGAGATGTTTGTTTGTGATATGGCCTTCTACACCTCCTTCATCCAATGCAGGAAGGATGCGGGAGAGAAATGGCACGAAGCGCTGAGAGTAGGAGACAAGAGAGTCTGAATATAGATATGATAGACCACTTTTACCACTCTCAAGCATTGAGGAGATAAATGATAGTCGGTGATACTTATTTGCTGGTCTCAGTTTTTCATGTCTTGGTGCAAAGATCGCAGCAAAGTCATCAAATGAAATTGCACGGGAAGCAAGCACACTGCACTTCTTCTCTCTTACATATTCACTGAGATAGTATCTGGCACTGTTCTCTGTTGGGAAAACAAGCGTGCATTTTTCATCAGTCAAAAGTCTAAATATTTCTTCTCTAAGCGTCATATTGGAATTATAGCGCAAATAGATTGGAATTAGTGAGACTCCTAGGACTCTTTTTGATATTCAAGGCAATATATTGGGAAAAACTTATCTTACCTAACCATTCAATTTGAGATAGTAAAGTTGTATCCTTGAAACATGAGAGAAATTAGCAGATCCAAGATATTGATAATGATCCTGATTGCACTCTTTTCTTTTGTGGTGCTAGGGGTTGCAAGCTATTTGATACTTTCACTACTCCTTCCTCAGGAGAGCCCATTTTCAGAATTTCTAATACTGAACACTCCCCACCTTCTCATGTTCATCTCTCTAGCTATCTCTTCAAAGAAACTATTGGGCTTTTCTGTCTTCAAGCTGTCAACAGATAGAGAAAAGTTCTCTACATCTCTTTTCTTCTTATCTTTTCCTGTTGCATTACTATCCCTTTTATTAGTTGGAGCATTCACTCTTTTTACACAATCCTTCACATTGGACCTCGCTCTCGATTCAGAAAGGCTCTGTTTTCTTCTTTCGATCATCCTGCTAACTCCGATACAGTGCATTGCAGAAGAGCTCTTGTTCAGAGTCCTGATAGCAAGACTCGTCTATAAAGACAAGCTTGATGACAACAAGCTGAAAGCTTTGCTTGTCTCTTGCCTTTCAGGCATTCTTTTCCTGCTTCCACACATTACAAACAATGAAACTGAATTGACAGAATACACAAGCATCCTATTTATCTATTACTTTCTTTTTGGATTCCTCTCCATGCTACTTGCAATATACCTTAAGGGCTTTGAAGCAAGCTTCGCTTTGCACACTTCTATAAACATGTACACAGCACTTATCGTCGGGTATAAAGGTGGTTCATTCTCTACAAGACCAATCATCTTGCTTGACAAGATGGAAAACCCAATTGTTGACGTAATCCTGTTGATTATTATGTTCACTTTTATGTTCTTATTTGTAACCCAAGCAAGAAAAAAGGGTTTACATATTTGAATAGTATTAAATGGAGATGAGGAAGATGGCAAGGGCAAGAAAGAAGAAGACTAAGAAACATACACTGGCCAAACTACTAACCCTTCTAATCTTACTTGCAATTACCTTTGTAGTTCTTTGCATCATCACTCCTACAGAACAGGAGATGATGGGAAAGAGCGTTGGTGCAATACCAGGGCTTGAACTGCCTAAGGCAGTTGAAGGCGAGCAGGTAGTAATGCATACCGGCTACACTCTCAGCTATAACGAAGAGTGTGAACAGCCTTCCTGGGTTGCCTATGAGCTGACAGCAGAAGAGGTCGCTGGAAGCGTTGAAAGAGGTGATAACTTTAGGGCGGATAAATCAATCTGGACGGGTTCTGCAACCCCACAGGACTACTCTGGTTCTGGCTATGACAGAGGGCATCTTGCCCCTGCTGCTGATTTCAAATGGTCAGAAGAGGCCATGGATGACACGTTCCTGATGTCCAACATGTCACCACAGGTAGGACAGTTCAACAGAGGTATCTGGGCAGATCTCGAATCAGTTGTCCGCCAGATGGCAGTTGAAAATGGCAATGTCTATATCACTACAGGTCCTGTCCTGACAGATGGTCCATATGAAACAATTGGAAAGAACAGAGTTGCTGTTCCAAAATACTATTACAAGGTAATCCTCGATTACAACGATAATGATATTAAGGCAATTGGTTTCATACTCCCTAACGAGAAGGGAGCACACAGCATAGATTACTATGCAGTAACTGTCGATGAAGTTGAAGAGCTCACTGGACTTGACTTCTTCTATTCCCTTCCTGACGATGTAGAAGATCTACTTGAAAGTTCTCTGGACAAGGGCAAGTGGTCATTCAAGAAGTACAGTGGATCTGCAAATAACAATAAGAGTCTTGAAGACTCGAAGTATACTGAGAATTCTGATGTAAAGAGCTTGAGAACTGTCTTCAATCTAGTCTTCTACTCATTCAAGAAAGAACTATTCAAAGAGCTGAATATCTATGACAAAGCGAGAGAGTTTGGACTTATCTAACTGAGAAGCGGCTCTCTGCGAAAGTCCAGATCCTCTCCTTACCTTCTATTGTTCTGGAATTCATATCTGTAAATATCGCTTTTTCCAAGTATTCATCAAAAGTGCAATTCTCAAAGACCACTTCTCCACACCTGTTTTCATCTCCACTAGGATGCCATGGACGTGCTAGAAAGTAGCTTTTCTTCAATGGTGAAGAAATCTTGCAGTTGATGAACTTGAAGCCCTGAGAACCGATAAAGGTACTTGGAGCTGCAACAAAAGCATCTTCAAAGCTATCAGTGATTTCAATATCGCAGGAATCAAAGATTGCATTGCCTGCACCGAAGATAAAATCGACATTTCCTTCTATATGACAGTCCTTGAAGTAAGAGGTACCTGAATCGACATAGAGAGTGTCCTGAAAACCTAAAAATGAACAGTTTTCAAATATTGCATTATCACTCCCCTTTTCCAGCATCAGGGCAACTGCCTGAGTGCCAATTCTGGCATCAGGATAATTCCTGCTGTAAGCAGCAAAGCGCATGAAATCGAAATCATTCTTGAAAGTTATACCTCTTGCCTTGAAGTTCTTGCCCCTTACGGTGACAGTGGCACTGTGACGGGTGGAAAAGACCATACCATTTCTTTCCAACCCATGATGGTCATCAAATACTATTGTGGCATTACCTTCCAGAGTGAGATTGTCCTCGACTATATCGAGTTTCTCACGGTATACTCCATCAGGAAGGAGAATTCTTTTATTACTTTCAAGTAGAGAGGATATCTTCATTTCAGAAAATAGAACTACACCTTTTTTTAACATCTTTCAATACAGGATAAGGATAAAATAACATGCCAAACATAAAAGAGGATTCCAAGCTCTTCAGAGCTCTTGCTGATGAGAACAATCTTGCTCTGCTCACAGAGCTATTTGAGGGAGAAAAGCTAGTAGAAGAAATTGAAAACAAGCAGGCAAATATAGAAGAACTCTTTACTCTTCAACTAATAAGAAGAAGAGTCGAGGGCGATAAGTGCTATATAAGAGTCAACAAGGTTGGAAAATTCAGAGCAATTGCTATTCTTGAAAGCTACCTAAAGACAAGATCTGATATGGCAGTCTGTGGAAACGATGAGCTTTAGCGCTCTATATCGACGACTATCAGTCTATCTTCCTCACACCTGAATTTCACATTCATTCCTGCAAAGCCCATACCATACACTCTTTCAGGATTATCCTGGTACCTTGGCCTTGGGTCTTCAGCTAGAACACCTAGTAGCGGTTCAAGCTTATCTGATGGCACCTCTGCCTTCAAATTATCTGGGATTATAACTTCAAGATGCCTTGCAGCTACTTTATCTGTAAAACCTCCGCGTGCATCTGGATGGCTATCTGCATAGGCAATATATGGCTTGATATCATATATAGGAGTGCCATCCATCAAGTCAGCCCCACTTACAATTAGCACAGGTCCAACATCTTTTCTAACCTCAAGCTTTACAAGTTTTACAGATGATAGGCCGATTGCATTGGGCCTGAATGGAGATCTTGTGGCAAACACACCTACCCTCTCTTCTCCACCCAGCCTTGGAGGCCTCACAGTTGGAGACCAATTCTCCCTGACTGCCTTTGAAAACTGCCAGATGAGCCAGAGGTGTGAGAACTCCTCTATTCCTCTGAATGCCTCAATATTTCTGTACTCCTTTTCAAATACAATTTCACCAATTAAAGACTCAACAAGACCGCTCTGACGAGGAACGCCAAACTTCGATTCAAAGTCTGTATGGATGTGAGCAATTATCTTCATTAAAGGCTGATATAGAAGGAGAATGAAGGAATTTCCCAGACATCCTGCAAGAATCTGGTTTCATTCTGGCTATTGATAAAGAAGAATTCATGATCAGTCTTAAACTGTACATGGAAAATATTGAATATCTTGAAGTGCACGAGGAGGTATAGTTCCGAGTCAAATTCCCAGGTGGCCGTATTGTTGTATCTGTTTGTCTTTGAACCACAGCCGAAGTCAGCATTGAGCCCTGCTCTGAAATAAGCATATGTCTCTCTATTTTTCATATGTGGCCCGTATACTGTAAAATTATAGCCATCATGGAATTTGTATTTGAAATCAGTACCTCCAACATTCTTTGGGACATATTCTCCCTGCAGAACTCTGAAGTACATGGAGTTTTCAAGCACAAGAGATAGTTTATTGAGGTTATTCCTGTTTTCCTGTGGTTTCTCATAAACAGTATGGTATCTATCCATATAGATGTAGATCTGTGAGAAATCGATTGGGATTTCAAATATAGAAGATAATAGATTGTTAACAGCTCTTGGGGAATAATCAAATCTGGCACCAAAATTATAGTTTTCAGTACCGATCAACTTTCCAATTGCCCAAGGAAAATCGATACCAATAGAAAATACATTAGCCATTTCTTTCAAGTTATCAATGAAATCTATATCGCCCTTGGTATAATCAGATGAAGACTTTCTCAAGCTTTCAAAAGTGGTGTAGTTATGATCTACGACCTGAATAAGAGTAGGCATTGACTGTTCCATTCTGATTGCGAACTGAGCATAGAGTCTATATAGATCACCACCATTGTACTTGTTGTGCTTAAAGCCTTGAGTGAACCTTGCATGAATGTAGCCAGATATCGAACCGTATTCAGTTGAAGTCTCGTAATCTTTTCTTCTGACGTAACCACTCTTGAACTTGAATACCAATGAGGTAGTATTACCTTTGACAAACTGAGGTAGACCTTTAATCCAGAACTGGTACTCTGCAAAACATGGGACTACACCATATCCAAATTCACCATCGAAGCCTACATTATCGACACTGCTGCCAAGGTCTATTGCAGCAATTGATGATAGAGAAAAGAGTATCATCAAAACAGTCAGTAATATCTTTTTAATAGACCTTTTCATAATTCCTCATTACAAAAATACCATAATTCTTATATAAGTTACAATTTATTCTTGTGACGACACTAAAACAAACAAATGGAAAAGGTAACAAAGTTATCTTTTTAGTGTTTTTTATCTCAAAAGAGTTATAATAGCTTTCATGATAAAGCTTGCAGCATTCGACCTTGATGACACTCTTGCCAAAATCGGCAAGGGCATTTCACATGCCGATCTATCTATCCTGGGAGAGATAGAGAAGGAAGGTGTCCAAGTTGCTGTAGTATCTGGCAAACCCGCCTTCTATCTCTGTGGCTTCATGAGACAGGTTGAGATTGAGAATCCTATATTGATTGGAGAAAATGGTGGTGTAATTGAATTTGGAGTAGATGTTCCTCCAGCCAGGTTTTACACTCTCGATTACTCTGAAGAAGCAAGATTGGCAATCGAAAAATTCAAGAGAGAGTTCTCTAAGGCCATTCCATCGCTCTGGTACCAGCCAAACCACATAGGGCTTACTCCATTTCCTGCAAAACCGGAAGAGTTCGATATCATACAATCAATTGTAGATAGAAACAGTCAACTGCTTGAATACGTTGATGTCTATCGTCACGTAGATAGTTTTGATATCACACCTAAAGGCATCAACAAATATAAGGGGCTTGAGAAGCTAACTGAGATTCTTGGAATTACAAGAGAGGAAACAGTTGCTGTTGGCAATGGGGTCAATGACTATCCGATGTTTGATTTCGCAGGCCTTTCGATTGGAATAAATATACCGGATAAAACAAGAGCAAAGCACAATGTTGCCTCAAGTTATGGTGCCCTTTCCTATCTGATAAATCTAATTCGTGCAGAAAGATTAAATTAGTTAAACTCTTTTCACCTTCTTTTGCTTTTCCCTTTTCAACATAACTTGTACAATTAGAAAAATAATTATCTATACTAAGGTGGACTATCCATGAATATTTCAGCCGTAATCCAGCTGCTTGGTGGTGTTGCTCTCTTCCTTTTCGGAATGACACTGATGGGAGATGGATTAAAACGTATTGCAGGCAACAAGCTTGAAATTGTTCTCTACAAGCTCTCGGGAACTCCTTTGAAAGGTATACTGCTCGGAACTGGTGTAACAGCAGTTATACAGTCTTCCTCTGCTACTTCAGTTATGGTAGTTGGTTTTGTAAACTCTGGAATGATGAACCTTACTCAGGCAATCGGTATCATCATGGGTGCAATCATCGGTACAAGTGTTACTGGTTGGATCATCTCCCTTTCTGATCTTTCTTCTGGTGGAGGAAACGGCCTTTTGAGCCTGCTCTCTACAGAGACCCTTTCAGCTGTCATCGCAATAGTTGGTATCTACTTCAGAATGTTCAAGAAGAGAAGAAAGGACCACTACCTTGGCGATATCATGCTGGGCTTCTCAGTATTGATGTTCGGAATGAAGAGTATGAGTGGATCCGTAAGTGGTCTTAGAAGCAGCCCTGCATTCATCAACGCCCTCACAAGCTTTTCAAACCCAATTCTGGGTGTTCTTATCGGTCTTCTGTTCACTACCATAATCCAGAGTGCTTCTGCTGCAATCGGTATTCTTCAGGCTCTCACAAGCACCGGAGCAATCAACTTCGAAATTGCATTCCCAATCATCATGGGTATCGGTATCGGTGCTTCTGTTCCTGTTCTCTTATCAGCACTTGGAGCAAGTACAGCTGGTAAGCAAACGGCCCTTTCTTACCTTGTGATCGATACGTTGGGTGCAATAATAATAAGTATTCTATTCTACGTTCCAAATGCGATATTCCACTTCTCATTTGCAACAATGACAATGACAAGTGTAAAGATCGCTCTTGTAAATACCGTATACCGTGTAATTGTTGCAGTAGTCCTGCTTCCTTTCATTGGCCTACTTGAAAAGCTTGTAATCAAGCTTGTCAAGGACAACGGTGAAGCAGATAAGGATCTTGAAGATGTCAACAGACTTGAAGAGAGATTCGTAAAGTACCCAGCACTTGCTGTTGAGCAGACAAGACTTGCTATCAATGCAATGGGTGAAAAGACTGCACAGAACCTTCTCGATGCCACTGGCCTGATCAAAAATGGCTTCACAGAACAGGGACTTGAAGAGGTTGCAAGACTTGAAAGTGTCATAGACAAGTATGAGGACAAGATCGGTACATACCTCATGAAACTCACAGGTAGAGATATGACAAAGACCCAGTCAAGAAATGTAAGTAAATACCTGCACACATTGACAGACTTTGAAAGAATCTCTGACCATGCTTTGAATATTGCAGAAAATACAAGAGAAATGAAGGAAAAGGATTTCATCCTTACTGAAGAGGGTCAGAATGATATCAGCGTACTCGTCAGAGCGATTGAGAGAATTGTCACCCTTACTGTCAAATCCTTCGTTGATGATGACCTTGAAATGGCCCACCAGGTAGAACCACTTGAAGAGTTGATCGATGACCTCATCGAAGAGGTCAAGCTCAGACATATTGCACGTCTGCAGAGAGGAGAATGTAATATCAGCAAGGGCTATGTATTCAATGACCTCTTAACAAACTTCGAAAGAGTTTCTGACCACTGTTCAAATATTGCAGAGGCAATGCTTGAGCTTGAAAGTGAAGGAGCTGGCAATGTACATGAGTACACCAACCAGATCAAGAGGGAGCATCTTTTCAAGTTCGAAACCTATTTCAATGAGTTCAAGGCTGAATACCATCTTTGATAATTAACAGTAAATAGACAATTAGAGCACCTCACAAAGGTGCTCTTACTTTTCATAGTCAAATATAAAATTATTTTGTGACTGTAAATCTTATAGATGAGAAGTAGTTCTGTGATAAAGAATCATAGCCAACACGCATTGTCATTGGGACTTTCTGAAGACCAATAAGAGAAGGTGTTACCTGGAACTCTACACCATAAGAAGCCTTAAGATCATCGTAGAATAGCATATCAGCAAATACAGAGAGTTCCATATCCTCGAAGATAATGAATTCACCTACAGTTGGTGTCTTTGTGAAATCAAAACCGAAGCTTATCGGAACGATCAGGAAATGGTCCTTACCAGAGAGTTTGACAAGGCCAGAGGACATGTTCTTATCTGAAACAAAGAAGCCATCAGCCTTGAAAAGAGGCACTAAATCCTTACTATTAAATGAATATCTTCCCTTGATTCCCAAATCGAAATAAAGGCCATTTTTAATTGTTAGATAGAGTCTTGTATTTGCAGAGAACTGGATATAGTCTCTGTATTTGGTATCATCCTCCTGTCCTTTGAAACCTAGATATCCAAGATTCAACTTTAGGTCCATCATGCTGAATCTTCTATGGCCTGCAAATTGCAAGAGTAACAAGTTGCCTTTAAAGATATTTAGATCTTTAGAGGGGTTGTAGCTAGTTTCAAAAGCCTCATTAAACTCAAATGACATCGTAGGTCTATTGAGGAATTTGAAATCATATCCCTGTCTGAAGTACAGGGTGTTACCCTGATTTGCATGTCTAGCGGAGGCATATGCAGATAAACGCATATTTGAAAGTGGATAGAAATAAACATAACTAGAAGCAAGAACTGCTCCATACCTATCCATCAAGTTTGTAATATCTGTTGCAAATCCAAGCTTAACACCAGCTTCTATCAGGGAATAACGGAATGTATAATCCAGACCAAAGGTCATATTATCATTCAAGTAGAATGGTATTTTATTGTCCTGGAAAGAAGCCATGCCCAGAGCCCAGGTTGTAAATGGTTCCTTTGTCTCAATTCTATTGAAGAAGTACTGGTTCCTTGCGGCTCTTTCAATTTCCGACTCCAAACTTGTTCTTCTTGTTTCAATTTCAGGATCTATACCACCCTTATAAAGCTTTGAAAGACTTTCACTCTCCTTCTTTGCATCGGCATAACCGATCTCCATCATTTCACCGGCTGCAGCAAAATCCATGAATGAGAACTTCTCTACCCCGCATCGGATCCAGATCATCTTCTCACCAAATGTTCTGATATCTTCAGCAGCCCTTCTGCGCTTTCCAATGTCATAGCCAACATTGATTACAGTGAACAGATTCTTCAAGTTGAGATCTGGATTATCATAAAATGATGTTGAAACAATTACTGTATCACTGTAATCGTAGGCAACACCTATTGGTGCAAGATTGATTACACCTCCATCTATCAAGAGATGTCCTCTATACTCCTGTGGAGGGAAATAGGCAGGAATTGCAAAAGAAGCAATGAGAATATCTGCAAAACTACCTTCGCTGATTCTAATCTCCCTCTTGGTTACCATATCCTGACTGATTACCATACAAGGGATAGGAAGATCCTCGATCTGAAGATCTGCACCTACAATTGACTGAATAAAGCCCTTGAAACAGGAGGCATCGACAAGGCCACCATCTTTTGGAATTGAAACCTTGAAGAAGGTAGAAAGCTCACCAGAGTTTACAACTCTCATAATCTGCTCAGGAGATAGACCAGCAGCATAGAGCATACCAATAATTGAACCCATTGAATTTGTAACAATGAAATCAGGTTCAACCCCTATCTCCTCAAGATACTTGAGAACGCCAAGGTGTGCAAAAGCTCTTGCAGAGCCACCAGTGAGTACAAGTCCTATTGGATCCCTCTTTCCCTGTGTCCTTTCTAGAATTCTTGCTCTGAAGTTTTCTTCTCCATAGTAAATAGGAATATCTGCCATGCGAATATCATCAGCAGCCAAATCTTCAGCTGCAGGTAACACTGCAGTAGCAAAAAAGAGCAAAAGAAGAAGGAAAGATAGGAATTTTCTCATAGATACAAATCTAATCACAATAGAGGTTTTCTTTCAATAAATGTTTATACTTTACAACACTCT
>JAILRW010000065.1 GCA_024698005.1 Sphaerochaetaceae bacterium
TTTATTTAAAATGCAGAGAAAAGTGCAGAAATTAAAAAGGAGACAAGGTACTCCTTGTCTCCCCTTCAGTTCTTCCTAATTATTATATATTAGAGAACCTTGAAAGCGTCGCGACCAGCATACTTTGCTGTATCACCAAGCATCTCTTCAATTCTGATGAGCTGGTTGTACTTAGCAAGTCTGTCAGAGCGGCTCATGGAACCAGTCTTGATCTCACCAGTCTCGAGAGCAACTACGAGGTCAGCAATTGTGCAGTCCTCAGTCTCACCAGAGCGGTGTGAAACAACAGCTGTATAACCATTTCTCTGAGCAAGATCGATAGCTTCGAATGTCTCAGTAAGGGTACCAATCTGGTTAACCTTGATAAGGATTGAGTTAGCAACCTTCTTCTCAAGACCCATCTTGAGTCTCTCTGTGTTAGTAACGAAGAGGTCGTCGCCAACGAGCTGTACTCTGTCACCGATTCTATCGGTAAGCATCTTCCAGCCTTCCCAGTCATCTTCAGCCATACCATCTTCGATAGAGATGATAGGATACTTGTTGACCCAGGACTCCCAAAGGTCGACCATCTGCTCAGATGTGAGCTTCTCGCCAGTTGTCCACTTGAGTGTGTAGGTCTTTGTTTCCTCGTCATACAGCTCAGAGGAAGCTGGATCAAGAGCGATCATGAAGTCGCCATCTCTACCTGCTGTGTAACCAGCCTTCTCGATAGCCTGCATGATAACTTCAAGAGCTTCTTCATTGGACTGGAGGTCTGGAGCAAAGCCACCCTCGTCACCAACGCCAGTGTTATATCCCTTACCCTTAAGAACTGCCTTGAGGTTGTGGAATACTTCAGCAACCATTCTAACAGCTTCCTTCATGGAAGAAGCGCCAATTGGCATTACCATGAATTCCTGGAAGTCTACCTTGTTATCGGAGTGAGCACCACCATTGAGGATGTTAGCCATTGGAACAGGGAGAACACATGCATGGTATGCACCGAGGTACTTGTAAAGTGGGAGACCAAGGAAGTCTGCAGCAGCATGTGCAACAGCCATGGAAACAGCGAGGATTGCGTTAGCACCGAGCTTACCCTTGTTAGGTGTGCCATCAAGCTCGATCATAGCATGGTCAATTGCGACCTGATCGAGTGCATCCATACCCTCGATAGCTGGAGCGATGATGTCGTTAACATTGTCAACTGCCTTGAGAACGCCCTTGCCAAGGAATCTGGACTTGTCACCATCTCTAAGCTCTACAGCTTCGTGTACACCTGTTGATGCACCTGATGGTACTGCAGCACGGCCAAAGGAACCGTCTTCGAGGATAACGTCAACTTCTACAGTTGGATTGCCGCGGGAGTCAAGAATCTCTCTTGCGACGATCTGTTCAATAATGCTCATATCGAAATTCTCCTTCTTTTAGAATTCTGATTTAAAATTTTCCGTTGTAATTTGCAAAAAGTCAATAAAACAACACTATTACCTATTATATATATGAAATGGCAGTCTGAGAAGTCTCAGACTGCCAAATATTTAAGTGTTAATCGACCTTAGTGCTTCAAGATGAGATAAATAAGGAAGATTATGAAGAGTACGATGGTTGTAGGTGTAATCTTGCTGTATTCTCTCTTTGCAGCCTTTGTAATTACATAAGCGATAACACCCATCATGATACCAGTACTGATGGAATATGCGAATCCCATGAAAGCGATACACAGGAATGCAGGAATGCCTTCTGAAGGATCTGTCCAATCGATACCCTTTACTGGTTCCATCATGTAGAAGCCTACCAGAATGAGAGCTGGAGCTGTAGCTGCGGATGGGATAGCCAAGAAGAGAGGGCTGAGGAAAAGAGAGAGAAGGAAGAGAACTGCAACTGTCAAAGCAGTAAGACCAGTTCTGCCACCCTCTGCAACACCTGTAGAGGATTCAACGAATGTTGTAACTGTAGAAGTACCTACAACAGCACCGAAGGTAGTACCAATTGCGTCTGCGAAGAGAGCTTCCTTACAGTTAGCAATTGTTCCATCTTCCTTGATGAGGTTGGACTTCTGAGCACAACCAATGAGTGTACCTACTGTATCGAACATATCGACAAAGAGGAAGGAGAACATTACAACGATGAAATCAAGAGGATGAGCTGCAATTTCTCCAAATGCAAAACACTTACCAATTGTTGGGCCAAGTGAAGGAGGAAGGAATGAGCCACCGCCATACTTTGTTACACCAAATGGGATACCGATGATTGTTGTGATGATAATACCAATAAGTACTGCACCCTTTACATTCATACATAGGAGAACAACTGTAACGATGAGACCAAGGATTGCAACCATTGCAGGACCAGGTGTACAGATAGCACCAAGATCTACGAGTGTTGCACCATCAACGATGATACCTGCATTCTGCATGCCGATGAAGGCAATGAAGAAACCGATACCTACACTGATAGCCTTCTTCAATGAGTCTGGGATACTGTTGACTACTGCTTCTCTTACGTTGAAGATTGTCAAAGCAATAAAGATAACACCTTCAAGGAATACTGCGGTAAGAGCAAATGACCAGTCATAGCCCATTCCAAGAACAACAGTATAGGCAAGGAAGGCATTTAGTCCCATGCCTGGAGCAAGAGCAAATGGTAAGTTAGCATAGAATGCCATTACCAGAGTTGCCACTGCAGATGCAAGCGCTGTTGCTGTAAATACTGAACCAAAATCCATACCTGCAGCAGAAAGGATTCCAGGGTTTACAGCAAGAATGTACGCCATTGCCAAGAAGGTCGTAATTCCGGCCATGATCTCAGTTTTGACGTTGGTTTGTCTTTCTTTAAGTTTGAAAAACTTTTCCATACACCACTCCTTTGTTTTAGAATTGTACTTACAATTAAATTTTAATTGACTCGCAACAATTTGCAACAATAAAATTTAATTACAAAGAAAATATTTTCAATTTTAAGGAGGAGTTCATGAACAAGGAACTTACCAAAACCCTTGTAGATGTGAACATGGGTAGGTTGAAGGCAGACCTTTGTCTCCAGAATGTTCAAATAATTGATGTATATAATAAGGAAATATTCAAAGGAGATGTTTTCATCAAGGATGGCTACTTCAGTTCCCTCGGAGGAAACGATGTAGTCAAGGCTGAAAAGTATATCGACTGCGGTGGTAAATATCTTGTTCCAGGTTTTATCGATGCCCACTGTCACATCGAATCAAGCCACCTCTCTCCATCAGAATTCTCCGATGCTGTAGTTCCTAGAGGAACCACTACTGTAATTGCAGATCCTCATGAAATTTGTAATGTAGCTGGTCTGGATGGCATGAAATACATGCTTTCATCTGCAAAGAATGCTCCACTTTCAGTTTTCTATATGTTCCCATCCTGTGTACCTGCAACCGATTTTGAGAATGCAGGTGCTGTGCTGCTTGCTGAGGACATCGAGAAAATGATCGATGATGAGCACATCCTAGGTCTTGGCGAGATGATGAACTTCCCAGGGCTCTTCTTCAATGACCAGAAGGTCCTTGATAAACTTGAAACTGCTTATAAGAGAGGAAAGAATATCGATGGCCATAGTCCTGGTATTGTTGGAAACTCTCTTGATGCATACACCTCTGCAAGAATCACTACCGACCATGAATGTGAAACACCTGAAGATCTTCATGAGAGAGTCAGACGTGGCATGTATGTAATGCTTAGACAGGGTACCGCTTGTAAGAATGTCCTTGGGCTGTTACCTGGAGTTACAAAAGAGAACTCAAACAGAATTCTCTTCTGTACCGATGACTGTCAGCCACAGACCATAACTACATTGGGCCATGTAAGTAATGGTATCAAACTGGCAATTGCAAATGGTCTAGATCCTGTCTATGCAATCAGCATGGCTTCATTGAATGCAGCAACCTGCTACAAACTAGAAGACAGAGGAGCTATTGCACCAGGATTGAGAGCAGACTGTTTCCTCACAGACTCCCTTGAAAAGCTTGACCCATCAGCTGTCTATATCGAAGGTAAGCTTGTTGCAGAAAATGGTAAGATACTCGAGAAGGCACCTCATGCACCTCTTATTGGCGTTGCAGGAAAGATGAATGTAAAGAGACTTGATAAGGATATTTTCAAACTTCACCTTACAAGCGACCACGTCAGAGTTATCAAGATTCTTCCAGGCGGTGTCGTAACAAAGGAAGAGGATGCCTATATCAAGAGAGACAGCGAAGGTGATTTCATCCACGACGAGAATGTTGACCTTCTCAAGGTAGCAGTACTTGAGCGTCACCATGGAACTGGCAATGTAGGTCTTGCCCTTATCCGTGGATATGGAATGAAGAGAGGCGCAGTTGCAACCTCCGTTGCTCACGACTCTCACAACATAATCGTAGTTGGCTCTTCCAATGAAGAGATGCTGTTGGCTGTTCAGGAGCTTGTAAAGCTTGGTGGAGGTATCACTGTTGTAAAGGATGGCAAGTTACTTGGCTCACTTCAGCATGAAATTGCAGGTCTCATGACCGATAAGCCACTGGACTATGTAAAGGATAAACTTGATGAGCTTCATGAAATTGCAGTCAAGGAGATTTCTGACAACACAGATATCGATCCATTCATGACACTCTGCTTCATGGCTCTTCCCGTAATTCCAGAAGTAAAGGTTACAGACCTTGGCCTTTTCAATGTTGCAAAGTTCTCACTTGAACCACTCGAAATAGATTGAAAAAAGGATTTGTACTCTTTGGGCGTCAACTATGGCGCCCATTTTTTAGTACTCTACTTTTCTGATTCCTTTTCGAATCAATGTACTTCTGGCCTTATCCTCGCCCTTTCTATCTTCAAGCTTTTTCTGATACTCGGAGAAAATTTCATTTATTTCTTCTTCGTGTTCGTCAAAATATTCATCTACTACTTCTGCAGCAAGGGACTTTGAAACACCCTTTGAGATAAGCCTCATCAAAAGGACACTTCTACCTTCAGGACTTCTTGCCAGCCTTGATCTCAAATAACTTTCAGCAAACCTTCTATCACTTTGGTAGTTGAATTCCTGAAGCTTTTTAACTGCCTCAGATATTTCATCTCTTGAATAACCTTTTTTTGATAGCTTCATGAAGAGTTCTTTTTCAGTATGCTCTCTTCTTTTCAGATAATTCAATGCTGATTCATATGCGTCCATGAAGAAAAAGATACAATAGCGAAACAAAAAAGGCCACCCAATTTTGGATGACCTTGTAAAGAGTTTCCAGAGTTCTGGAAGAGAGGTTATCTCTTGCTGAACTGGAATCTTCTTCTTGCACCGCGTCTACCGAACTTCTTTCTTTCGACCATTCTTGGGTCTCTTGTCATGAAGCCAGCTGCGTGAAGTGCTGCTCTGTATGTCTCGTCCTCATAGTCACAGAGTGCTCTAGCAACACCATGGCGACAAGCTTCTGCCTGACCCTTGATACCGCCACCAACAACTGTGATAACTACGTCATACTTGTCTGCAGTCTCGGTTACAACGAGTGGCTGCTTGACAGCGAAAACATTGAGCTCGTCAACGAAGTATGCAGCAACATCCTTACCGTTGATTGTGATCTTACCATTGCCCTCTCTGAGATAAACTCTGGCGGAAGCGGTCTTTCTGCGACCTACACCATGTCCGAGATTTACAACTTCTTTCTTTGTCTCTTTCTTAGCCATTTCTTATCTCCTTAAAGTTCTACTTCAACTGGCTTCTGAGCCATGTGAAGATGCTCTGCGCCTGCATAGACGTGGAGGTGAGTAAAAAGGGTTCTACCAAGAGCTCCGTGTGGAAGCATACCCTTGATTGCATGTTCCATAGGGAAAGTAGGCTTTCTCTCGATGAGTTCACCATAAGACTCTGTTGTGAGTCCACCTGGGAACATTGAGTGGCGATAGTACTTCTTGTCGGTCATCTTGTTACCAGTAACGCTTGCCTTAGCTGCGTTGATGATGATTACGTAATCACCCATGTCCTGGTGAGGAACATACTCTGGCTTGTTCTTGCCCCTGAGAATTCTAGCGGCTGCAACAGCAACACGACCAAGATTCTTTCCTTCTGCGTCAATAAGATACCATTTCTTCTCCATTGACTGCTGCTTTACGAAAATAGTCTTCATACTAAATCCTTAGTGTTAAATTTTTGTCGCTTGATATCTAAGTCAAGGCTCACCTTCCATGAAATACAGGTCATATCTTCTATCCACTCCCAGGGGAAAGGGTATTGGGCAAGGGCTTCACAGCCAAGTGAATATCAGGACCACTATTTCACAGATCCTTGACCATGCTCTTCTTCTTCCACTTGCTTAAAGACCCCTTTAGGCTTGGGTCTTCAACTTCCATTTCAAAATAGGAACAAGGACACAAAACAACACACTACGTCCTTGGACATAGCACTATGAACATTACACGATGGTTAACTTTTTGTCTATACCCAAATTACTAGAGTTTGTGAACTGTTGGAGCTGCTGCATTGTAAAGACCCATCCCGCCTCTATCGAAAGAAACCCTGAGGGTAGTTCTTCCATTTGCAGAGCGTACCTCTGTGACCTTGCCAGAGCCCATTCCATCTATGCTGATCCTATCTCCTACACTCCATTCGACCTTCTCACTCTCTCTTTCAAGACGAGCAAAGGCTGCATTGTAGGTAGCACTCTTACCATTGTCGTACTTCACTTTCAGTCTCGTACCCATAGGAGTGACTTCAACTGAAGTGACAACTCCTGCTTCTCTCTTTTCGCTTTCAACTACCCTATCTCCAACCTTGAAGTCTGCACTCTTGATGAGCTTTACACTCTTCTTTGTTGGAGGAAGGGATACTCCCTGTGCCCAGGAAGGTCTATTTTCAATGCTTGATGATGGTCTTGATGCAAAACGATTTGAGAAACTATCACGCCTTGGCTCGAAAGCAAAGCGATTGGTAAAGCCTCCAAGATCTGAGCGGTCGAGAGAGCCTGTGTAGTACTCCCTAGGAATCTCTCTCAAAAATCTTGATGGCATCTGACGATTCCACTGACCGAAGGTCTGCCTACTTCCAGAATGGCTCATGTAGAGCTCTTTTCTTGCTCTTGTGACAGCTACATAGAAAAGTCTTCTCTCTTCCTCTACATCCTCTTCGGTTACATCGATACCTGGGATTAAGGCTTCCTCAAGTCCTGTAACAAATACTCTGTCAAATTCAAGACCCTTTACAGTATGGATTGTCATCAACTTGACTCCATCCTTATCTCTTGGGTCATCATCTCCAAGAACCGTATTGTCCAATGTTATCTTTTCAATAAAGTTGGTAAGCCCTTCACGTCC
>JAILRW010000167.1 GCA_024698005.1 Sphaerochaetaceae bacterium
CTCAACAAAGTATTCAGGATGTTCTATCTTTCCAATATCGTGATATAGTCCACCTACCTTGGCAAGCTCTGCATTTCCCCCGATCTCCTTAATTGCTTCATATGCCATATCAGCAACATTGTTGACATGGTTATAAGTTCCTGGAGCAGCAACTCTCATCCTCTGAAGAATTGGAGCGTCTGTTGTACAGAGCTCATGCAATCTGAATACAGTTGGAATATTAGTTATGTGTTCAATTATAGGTAGGGAAATTGAAATCAATACGTAGGTAATTGTGACATTCAAGAATACAGTAAGGATTTCAGAAAGCAGCATATTTAGTGGATTCTGATTCATCAGATGGAAAATCATTGTCAGAACAGAACAGGATAGAGCTGTATAGAATGACTGGAAAATCATATCGATTCTATTGACACCAAAGCGAACAAAGAGGATGCCAATGACGATCATGGAGACCAGATAACAGAATATAACGATGTTATTGTCTATGATGAAAATCATATAAAAGGAATACAGGACACCAGATATTATTCCCAATTTTCTCTTGTTTGTAAGATGAGTAATCAACAGAGGCATCAGCAAGAAAGGCATTGCCTGATGCTGTACAGACTCCAATTTATAGGTTCGAGTCAAGAATAGAAGCAGGAACGAAAGCAACAGTGTGAATACAAATGACACCATCAAGGTAAGAGAGAATGTAACGATTCGATATCTTCTATCTGTATTGTATATAAAGAATAATATACACAGGACTGTTACGGTGAACAGGAGCAAAGCTCTACCAAGCAATTCAGAGTAGGAATAGTTAACATTGATAGAATTGATTCTATTGATTATTCTCAGCTGCTGTTCTGTGACAATTGTATCAGCCTTTATAATATACTCACCCTTATCGATTTCAATATTTACATCTACAACTTCATTTTCAATTCTTTTTCTTTCCAAGTTTGTATAGGCTTCATCATAGTAATAATTTGGTTTGACAATGGTATCGATAGAATTGAATACAAATTTTATGAAGTTGGCATTATATTTGATTTCATATTTTGACAACCAATCCAGGAAGGAACTGTAGAGATACTTATGGGATACAAGTTCATCCAGAAGAACTGCATTCAAACTTTTTTCAATTTTCCCATTCCTATAGTACTCGACAACTACATATTGGTAGCCTTCATCACGCAGTTTCTCGATATCATATTCATTGAATATACCAATGTCCATGATATATCTGACATAGTCTCGTACAAGAATCAAGGCTGCAGCTCTATCACCCTCCTCCAATGTCTGATATTCAGAATATAGGGAATCGAAAGAGATCGTTCTGTATTTTTTACTGAAATCTGTATAGAAGGTACTACCTTTAGCAAATGAATGTACAAACTCTTCGACTAGAGCATTGTTATAACTTGTATCCTGTAAGGAACAAGAGAAAATAGGAATTACAGAACTTGATGCTATTTTTTTAGCTTCTGCAGTGGCAACTTCATCAAAGAATGAATAGTCTTCAGGACATATTACATCTTCATCAGCAAGCTCACCTGCCTCATATTCTCTAGATAGAACAATTCTACTAAGTGTATTTAAAGAAAGCAAATGAGGAACAAACAGGCCTATGAATACTGCAGCAACCAACAGTAGGACAAGAACGAATCTCTGCCCCCTATTGAAATTGTCAGTAATTTCACCTATGTTCGAAATGCTCATTGCAGTCCTCCTCACTATATCGAGAGATAATTGCTTTTACAATTCTAGATCTCACAACATCAGCTTGAGAAAATCTTACCACACCAAGGCCTGAGATGTCATGAAGAATAGAAAGTGCTTCGACAAGGCCACTTTGGTTCCTTCCTGGTAGGTCGATCTGAGAAGCATCTCCTGTGATAATAGCCTGACTATCTTCCCCTAACCTTGTCAAGAACATCTTCATCTGGCCTCTAGTAGTATTCTGTGCCTCATCCAATATGACTATCGACCTATTTAGTGACCTTCCTCTCATATATGCGAGTGGACTTATCTCAATCGCACCAGTCTCTTCAAGTTTCTTTATCTGCGAAGGAGTGAGAAAATACTCCATTGAATCATAGAGAGGCTTGAGGTATGGATTAAGCTTCTGAGATAGGTCTCCAGGAAGGAAACCTAAGGATTCACCTGCTTCAACAACTGGCCTAGTAAGAACTAGCTTATGCTTTTTTCCATTCAAAAGCTGCATAAGAGCATATGCAATAGCCAAAAAGGTTTTGCCTGTTCCGGCAGGACCTTCTGAAAAAGTAATTTGGTTCTCAAAGAGAGAGGCAACGTACTTTTTTTGAACTCTGCTCTTAGCGAAGACACTTCTAGAATTGACAATAATACTGTACTCCCTATCGGAAAACAGAGGCTTACCCTCTTCCAGATCTTTCAACTTAGGTTCACTAAGAAGCTGATACTCCATGAAGATTTCACTTTGAGAGAACTCTTCATCCCTAGAATGGCTGAGAGCCTGAAGTCGTTCAAGCAGACGAATGGCAATTTCAGAAGGAGGATTGAAGGAGACCATGTTCCCCTTCACACTCATTTCAACGCCTAAAAGAAGCTCAAGATAGGAAAGATTCCTATCATTTGCTCCTAGAACCTTTCCCATCTCATTGATATCACCAAAATAAAGACAATTTGCCAAATGTTTATCCATCCTATTTCTTTCCATAGACACTTTCTGTACTCTCCCAATTACCTTCATACTTTCTCCAGTTCTGGTCAACCTTCAAGTCTGGCAGTGTCTTCCACTTGAGGTAGACAGTTACAACAGGTACCCAGGAGTAGCCAGAGGAAGTTGATACAACAGAGGCTGTATATTTAAAATGGAGATTCCAGTCAGACATGTAATGTATGAGTTCAAGAGAGATAGAGTCCATAATGAACTGTGTAGACTTGACTCCAGAACCAAATATATCGAAGGATCTCATAAGGTCCTCGAACATATTCTTGAAGAACTCTCCATCTTTCTTATATCTGTAGTAACCGTTATTCTTTGTTACAAAAGAGAAGTTGATATCAAGGAATTCAGCAACCGAGAATGTTAGCTTGGTTGTTAGAGACGAATAGATATTATATGGATTGTTATAGTCATAGTGGAACAGCGCACTTATGTTACCTGAGAAGACTATTCTGTTCTTCCACCAATATTTCAAGACATTATCCTTATACAATTTTACTTCGGAGTAATCGGTCTTGAGTACTTCTTCAATAGTCTTGAAGTTGTGAGTAAAGAGAAGATTCGGAGTGACAATATAGGTCTTCAATGCCTCAACTTCATTTTTTACACCATTATCATCTGCATCGAAATCAAAATACTCAGTAATAGAATAGGTCTTGTCCTTATTTCTCAAAGAAGCAGAGCTCTTGAAACTAAATGGTGCAAATGGGTCACTGGCATCGAATTGATCCCTCTCATATATGGCTTTGAAGGATGATGTAAAATATGTGCCAAGGAAGCCCAAAGATAGATTCATTGTCTTTCCAATGTATTTATTCTGATCTGTATCTTCTACGATCTTGTAATCAAAAGCAGATGTAAATTTTTTATATTTTATAGAAAGCGATGGAGTTATGATGCCATCAAGAGGATCCATAATATACTTCAATCCTGGAGTAAATGTAAAATCTCCTCTTTCAAAGCTCTTGGACAATGAAACATAGTGTTCCTTTACACTTTCTTTGTCCCAGCCAAATCTTTCTGTGGTCTCTATTACTCCATTGTTATCATCATTAATCTTCTTATATCGATAAAGCTGAGAGTTTATGAACCAAGTAATTCCAAGCTTTGGAATAGTAATCTTGTTATTATTGTTGAAACTCACAATATCAGTTTTCTGATGATTGGATTCTTCATAATAGGTATAGCTATATGAAGGTGTAATAGTAGATGTAACAGTAAAAAGATTTTCAGCGACACCTGCCAATGTAAGGGTGCTGCCCAGCTTGTTAACTGTTGTTTCCCCAGAAAAGTTTCCACTCAGATACTCTTCATAAGTCCTTTTGAATTGCTCATATGCTGTGTATGTAAGTTTTAGAGATGAAGTAGTTGAAGTTGTGCTCTTCTTCTTTATCTCATTTTCATACAGTGGATATAGTAGAGGGTCAGAAAGGATGAAATACTCAGAGAGCTTGAACTCTTCCTTTTCATTTTCTACTGTCTCCTTCTCTTCTTTATTTTTCGTCCTGGAGAATCCAAATATTGTACCTGAAGCCTTTATGTTTATATCTGGATAGACAATATTTGTCTGTTTATACTGCTGAAGATTACTTTTCCAGGTAGATTTTGATGACATATTGAAGGATGTCACATCCAACTTATCCAAGAACCAGATTTTCTTAACAGGTATGGAAAGAGAACCATTAATTGAAGTGGTATAAGTTGTGATATTACTTGAATAGGTTGCAGGGAAACTCTGCGAAAGGCCAAAGATAGAATCGATAGAGAAACTAGTAAGTCTATTTCCATAGTCCTTCAAGACATAAGGGTCAGAATAGAAAGGAACAAGTCCTGTCAAATTGAAATATTTTGAAGTGAACTTGAATTCATTGACAGAGAAGAATCGTCTATTCGTGTCATTGTACTTCTGATTAGAGTAAACAAGCATGGAGTTAGTTGAAATCGTGAGTTTCTTGTTAAACAGCTTCAACAGGGAATCAGTACCTACATCAAAACCTGTCCTTTCATAAGCATCCATAAGCAAAGTTACATAGCTTTCACTCTTCTCTGCCCAGAGAGCAAGTCCAGTATTTGGTTTAAGGGATTCTTCGTAATATACACCATTGTTCCTATTACTCTTGGCATTCTTGTCCCTTAAAATAGCAGAAAAAGAACTTCCCTCAGCCTCGGAAATCTTTGGATATTCTCCAAGCACATCGAAGGTCAGAGATAAAAACATTCCCCTATCAGAATTGAGACCGAATGCAGGATTTCCATTAAGTCTACTGCCTGGATAGAAAAAATATGGGAAATAAAAAATTGGTACTCTACCGATATTCAAGGTGGCAGATGAGAGGAACATATCACCACCTTCAAGGAATGCAATCTTCTTTGCTTTGATACTTGAATATTGCCTTTGAGGATTACTTGTTATGTATCCATCCTTGAAGAACAATCCTTTTTCACCAGCATTATAGACAAGTGTATCCCCATAGTTGTAGAAGTTGACCGTTTCCCCATCACTATTCTCTCTCTGAGAAAAGCTTGTTCCACCAGTTACAATGAGATCACCCTTTTCCCATAGGAATGTAACAATCTCTGCATCCATATTACCAAGACCATTATCAAGCGATTCGTCTTTGAAGCGAACATCTCCATAAGCTGTAATCGTCTTGTTTTCACTATCAACAATGAGGCTTTTAGAATAAAGTGAACGTTCATTATCAGATCCTTTGATCAGAAATGTAATTTCAACATTTCCAGTAAAAAGAATCTTGCTGCGTGATATTGTCCTTACATTATCTGCAGATTTTATATTGACGGTGTAATTACCTTCATCGTCGCTTTTTAAGGTATTACTGTTTTCATCATACCCTTCATAGGCAAGCAATCTATTGCGAAGTTCCTGATCTGAAAGTGTTGAATCGATATTTCTCAATTCAGCCATTGAAACAAGTTCGTCATGTTCAGAAAGAAGAATCTTTTCATATAAAGGTGTTGCTGGCAAAAAATATATTGCAGCAACAAACACAAAAAATATAAAAAAATTTCTCTTAATGCTTTTCAAGGTATTTTCTCAAGTATTGTCCAGTATAGCTTCCTTCTATTAAGCTTACATCCTCAGGAGTTCCGGTTGCAACAATTCTACCACCACCGTAACCACCTTCTGGGCCAAGATCTATGATATGATCTGCACATTTAATCACATCAAGATTATGTTCAATGAGAATTACTGTATTACCTTGATCAACTAAACGCTGAAGAACTTCAAGTAGCTTCTTTACATCCGCAAAGTGAAGCCCTGTAGTTGGCTCATCAAGAATATAAAGTGTTTTACCTGTGCTGATCTTGGATAGCTCAAGCGCAAGTTTTACTCTCTGTGCCTCTCCTCCGGAAAGAGTCAGTGCACTCTGTCCAAGGTGGACATAGCCAAGACCTACTGAGTCCAGAGTCCTGAGCTTATTCATAATTGAAGGGAAAGCAGCAAAGAATTCACAGGCTTCACTTACTGTCATATCAAGAATATCAGAAATGCTCTTGCCCTTGAAAAGGACGGAAAGGGTTTCCTTGTTGAATCGCTTACCTTCGCAGACATCACACTTGACAAATACATCAGGAAGGAAGTTCATCTCTATTTTCAGCTGTCCATCGCCCTGGCAGTTTTCACATCTTCCACCAGCAACATTGAATGAGAAGCGTCCACTCTTGAAACCTCTTGCCTTCGATTCAGGAAGAGAAGCATAGAGCTCTCTGATTGGTGTCCAGAGACCTACATAGGTTGCAGGATTGGATCTTGGAGTTCTGCCAATTGGGGTCTGGTCAATGCTGATAATCTTATCAATTGCCTCTACCCCTTCAATCTTTCTGTATCCATCACGTTCTGATGAAGGCTCCTTGGAGAGTACATTCTTCACTGCTGGAACCAATATCTCGTTCAACAGTGTAGATTTACCTGAACCAGATACTCCTGTAATTGCAATTAGAGAACCAAGAGGTAAAGAGACATCAATACCTGTAAGATTATTTTTCTTACAGCCATAGAGCTTCAAGAACTTCCCATTGCCTTTTCTTCTTATAAAAGGAACAGGAATTTCAATTCTATGGGACAGAAATGCACCTGTAACACTGTTTTCATTCTTTTCAATCTCTGCTGGGGTTCCTTCTGCTGTTATATAACCACCAAGCTCCCCTGCACCAGGACCGAGATCTACAACATAGTCAGCTTCACGGATCGTGTCCTCATCGTGCTCAACGACAATGACAGTATTTCCAATATCCCTAAGGTTCTTTAGCGTTCCTATAAGTTTTGAATTATCTCTCTGATGAAGGCCGATTGAAGGTTCATCAAGAACATAGAGAACGCCAGAGAGAGCGCTTCCAATCTGGGTTGCAAGTCTTATTCTCTGAGCTTCTCCTCCTGAAAGTGTTGCACTCGCTCTATCCAGAGTGAGATATTCAAGGCCGACATTCATCAAGAATTCAAGACGGGAAAGGATCTCTTTCATTATCTGTCTTGCAATCTCTTTTTCTGTCTCAGTAAGCTCGAGAGAACGGAAAAAATCGAGACTTTCAGATACTGTCATTGCAGTTACCTGCATGATATTCATACCGCCTACAGTAAAGCCAAGTGCCTCTGCTCTCAACCTCTGCCCCTGACAGCTTGAACAGGTCTTCTCCTTCTTGAATCCATCAAGCCAAACTTTTATTGCAGTCGAAGCTGTCTCATAGTATCTTCTTTGAAGTTCGACCATGATTCCAGGATACGGCTCCCTCTTGTGATAGGTAGCAGTACCCCTACCATTCTGGTAATCGAACTCTACTGGTTTTCCACCCCCATACAAGAATGCAGAATAAGCACTCTTTGGCCACTTATTGATAGGTCTTGCAAGATCAAAATTATACACCTTAGCAAAAGCAGTCATATAGGTGTGGCTGAATCGTGCTGTAGGATTATGGGTAACAATTCCACCTTCAAGGTAGCTCTTGGATGGATCTGGAATGATCTTGTTTATATCAAATTCACTTTTGATACCAAGTCCATTGCACTCAGAACATGCACCAAATGGATTATTGAATGAAAAAAGTCTTGGCTCAGCCTCTGGAACAGTAATTCCACAGAAAGGACAGCTGTTCTTTTCAGAAAACAGCTCTTTCTTGCCCTCATTTATAAAGTCAACTTCAATAAGGCCACCAGCCATTGAAGCAGCAACTTCAACAGAGTCTGCAAGACGAGTTCTGTCACTCCTTCTATTCAACAATCTATCAATGACAATTGTTATATTATGCTTGAAATTCTTATCTAGCTGAGGGATTCCATCAGAAAGAAGTACATTCTCTCCATCCACAACGCATCTTGTGTATCCTGCATTCAGAGCATCTTCAAAGACTTTCTTGTATTCACCCTTTCTGCCTCTGGCAACTGGAGCACCGACAATAAGTCTTCCACCTTCTTCATGAGTAAATATCGATTCTATGATTTCATCTACACTCATTTCGGTTATAACTCTTCCACAGTTAGGACAGTGAGGGGTACCAATTCTAGCCCAGAGAAGACGATAATAGTCGTATATTTCAGTGATTGTTCCAACAATTGAACGAGGATTTCTATGTGTGGATTTCTGTTCAATTGCAATTGCTGGAGATAGTCCTTCAATTGAATCCACTTCTGGTTTTTCAAGTCTTCCAAGGAATTGTCTTGCATAGGCAGAGAGGGATTCTACATACCTTCTCTGACCTTCTGCAAAAATGGTATCAAACGCAAGAGAGGACTTTCCAGAACCGGAAAGTCCACTGATAACTACAAGACTATTCTTTGGAAGAGTCACATCAATCTTTTTCAAGTTGTGACTACTTGCACCTTTAATTACAATTTTATCATTCATCAGAACTTATCAATTTCCTCAAAAAGTGCCTCTTCAGCACTCTCAATATCTACTTCTCTTCCAAGTTCTCCACGAACATAAAGGAAGGCTTTTCTTCCTATTCCAGTGACAGCCAAATCAGCACCCTTTGCTTCTCCTGGTCCATTTACCTGGCAACCCATGATAGCAACAGAGATATTCTTATTAACTGCAAGCAATCTCTTTTCTACCCTCTCGAGGAAACCTTGAGAATCAAAGGAATGGCGTCCACAGCGTGGACATGAGACAACTCTGACACCGCCCTTTCTTAACCCCATCGTTCTCAGAATTTCAATTGCTGCCTGAACTTCTGTTTCAATGCTTCCTGTGATGGAAACTCGAATTGTATCACCAATGCCCTCCTTCAGAAGATTTCCTAGCGCCCATGCAGAACGTACACAACTAGTGACTGTTCCACCAGCTTCAGTAACACCTAGATGGATTGGATAAGGACATCTGGCCTTAAGCTTTCTATTAGCAGCAAGTGTGATATCAGGATCGCTGGCCTTTAGTGAAATAACTGTATCCTCAAAACCCCAGGAGGAAAACCATGAAGCATATTCAAGTGCTGTTTCAACCATAAGGTCGGCCTTTGTAAGGCCCCTCTCATTTTTAGGAAGAGATCCACTATTGAGACCAATTCTAATTACAGCACCTTTATCCTTTGCGGCCTTGACGACCTCTTCCGTTTTCCACTTGGCACCAATATTACCTGGATTGATCCTGATTTTAGGAGCACCGCATTCAAGAGCTTCAAGAGCCATCTTGTAATCAAAATGGATATCAGCAACAACTGGCATTATGTTTTCTTTGCAGATTCTTGTGAAATTCTCTCTGTCGTTTGAGGATACATAGGAAAAACGGATGAGTTCACATCCCATACTCTTTAGTACCCTCATCTTATGAAGGATATTCTCAACATCTACACCAGACATAACACTGTCATACATTGTCTGGACTCTAACTGGATTCTCACCACCAATTAGAAGACCATCAACATCAACAACCTTTTGACTGAACATTGCCTACTCCAAAGTGTACTTTAAAATCTTGCCAGTTCCTTTTACAAGGAATTGTTCTTTTGGGAGAAAGAGAACAAAATCTCCTTTTTCCAGCTTGATAGCACCTGTAACATCTTTACCACCACTCACTTCTCTCCAAGTAGTAGCACAAGTAAATGAGCCCTCGTCGACACAGAACAAAGTTGAGTACCTCTTGTTGGATTCAAATTGCTCCATATTCTCCTGGAAGGAGAAAAGAGAGGTGGATATCTTCATTAGAGATGGAAGAATATCATAATAATTTGCGATGTTATCAAGTCGATCTGAAAGCATAAAGGGATTATAGCTAAATGAACATATCTTGTCATCAGAAAGAAAAAAAGCGGCATGGCATATTTGCCACACCGCTTGAAATATCCGCTTTATCTATTAACCGAGAAGAAGCATTGAGAATACGAGTGTAAAGAGTGCAACTGTCTCAACGATACCGATAACGATGAAGAAGTTAGCAGCGCCCTTACCTGTTTCTGCAACTGCATCAGCAGCACATGCTGCAACCTTGCCCTGGAGGTAACCAGAAAGGCCAATTGCCATGCCACCGAAAACACCACAAGCAACTGCAAGTGGGGTGTTTCCGCCGCCGACAAGAGCAGATGAACGGATGAAGTTCATGAGAAGGAAGCCGTAGATTGTCTGAGTGAGTGGAGCACCAGAGAATGCAACGAGAATGAATGGAGCTGGCTTACCTTCGGCATAGCACTTCTTCCATCCACCGACAGAAGCCTGAGCTGCTGTACCAGCACCAAGACCAGAACCAAGTGCAGAAATACAAAGTGCACATACCATACCGATGAAAGCGTAATTGGACATAATTTGTCTCCTTTTAATTATTTACTTTTTTTAGTGACCGTTACCCTGAACGGATCATAATTGTATCCAGACCACTCCATTCCGAGCTGATTGGAGAATTCCATGAGATTCAATCTGATGCCATGTACGACTACAGAAAGAAGTCCCATAACGAGGTTCAAAGTGTGACCCAAAAGTATTACTAGAATACCGAGTGGGAGAGCCCATCCAGTCATTGCACCACCCATCGAGTTGAAGGACTGTGCAATTGCAAGAGATGCCATACCAACTGCGAACAGTCTAATATAGCTCATGATGTTAGAGAAGCAGCTGATAGTATCAAGGAAGGTTGTGAAGAAACCGCCCAATGATGCCAGCATGCCCTTGACGAATGGAACTCCAGGAGCCTGTGCAGAGAAGAGACAGACGAGTGTGAAGCCAAGTATTACTCCGTAGAGAACAACACTTGCATTCATGCTTTCACCGATTACCAGGTAGAGTACGAGCATGTACAGGACCAAAGTATCGATCAACCAGCCCAAATCTGCAAAGAGTGAAAGATCCTTACTCTTAACCTTGCTAATTATATTCAGAACACGAGCCACAGAGAGGTGGCTTGCGCCGAGAATGAAGCTGAATTTCATTACCATATTCTGAGTATAGGTACTGGTAATCTCAGGATTGCCAGTGAGCTCAGGGAAGTTAGAAATTGAGTCTAGCATTATCATTCTCAGTGGAGCGATATGTTCAATAATCCAGTAGGAGCCGAACCAAGTTCCAGTCAAAGCGCCCCAGATTACAGTACATGTGCCCATTGCATAAAGAAGAATTACAGCATCTGTAGCCTTCTTGAGCTTCTTATGAAGAAGTGCTGCAATCAGAACGAAGATGAGGCCGTAGCCAGCATCACCGATGATCATAGCGAAGAAGACTGAGAAGTATGCAAGGAACCAGGAGGAGATATCTCTTTCCCAGTAACCAGGTACAGTTCCCAAGATGTCGTAAATAGGCTGCATGATTCTTACGATACCCTTGTACTTAAGGAGTGTAGGTGGTGCCTCCTCCTGTGTTGGATCATCAATAAGATATGCCCAAGCCTTTTCCTTAGCGAGACCCTTGAATGCTTCAATCTTCTCTTCAGGTACATAACCCCTGAGAAGTGAAACACCCTCAGTGTCCACTGTTGTTGCACTTACCTTCTCGAACATCTCGTCCTGCTCAAGCTTCTTTATCTGAAGCTTATAAGCACTTTCGAGAGAATTGGCTTCTTCAAGAATTTTCTTGACCTCAACAACTCTATTGTTCAACCTGTCCATCTCGTTCTGCATTTGAGTCAGGGACATTTGAGGAAGTTCAAGAGCAGTTGCCTGTATCTCACCATCAAGTGGCTTATCAAGAACTGCAACAGCAGCCATCTTGCTAACATCCTTTAAGCGAATGAAGCTGAATTTTTCACTTGCAGTGAGCTCGCCAAGTTCTTTCTTACCGAGTGTATAGAAGTAGAGCTTTACTCCTTCATCAGAGAGCTTCTTGACCTCTTCAGGATCAAAATCTCCCCATGCGGAGTACTTACCAATTTCAGTTGACAGCTTTCTAGCCTTTGCTTCAGATTCTACACTTTCGTTGTAGAGAGAAAGAAGTTCAGCGTGTTTCTTTTCAAACTCCTCTCCTTCCAATTCAACCTGTGTGTAGACCTTTTTCTTGGTCTTTGCCTCGTTGATAGCAGAAAGGATCATGGTAACAGAGGAAATATCCTTACCTACCTTTTCAATCTTTTCACCTCTTCTAACGAGAGCATCGATATGCATAAGGCCTGCTTCACGGAGATCAAAGAGCAGATTGGTTCTGTTGTTCTCTGTAGCAACGACTGTCACAGTGTACATACGTTCAATCATACCTAGCCCTCCTTAACAAGCTTTTTCTTAGCTATCTTACCGCGTACGACAGCTGCGGTCTGCTGATCACCGATATAGATACCGATTCTTCTAATGTTTTCCTTTGCTTCAGGAATCTTGACCTTCTCAAAAAGATTAACTCTCTGAGTTGTTGTTCTAAGCTCCTTGCCAAGCAGGGAAATCTGTTCCTCTAGGGTCTTGATCATAGCATCGAACTTGGCACAGTCCTTCAGTGCCACAATGCCTCTATCGACCCAGAGTGGGTATTCATACAGGTCATATGGAATATTTTCAAATGTAAGTTCCTCGAAAACAGGAATCTTTACACCTGCAATATTTCCAATTCCCTTTCTGATGGTATCTACAACGACGAGTTTTTCTATACTGTGGAGAGTATCGAAGGATGGATTCTCTCCGAAGACAGAAATCCAGGACTGGAGAGTACCGATAGCCTTTTTCTGTTCAAGGCGATACTCCTCAATCTGTATCTCTATCTGTCTTATAACAGATTGAAGCTGTTGTTTCTTCAACTGAAGAGTTGGCAGATATCTCTGGAACTGCTTCAGCGAATCCTTCTGCTTCTTCTGTTCATTCTTCGTCAGTTTGACTGCCATCTAGAAGCTGCTCCTTTTATTTTGGCCAATACTTTGAAATGAGATCGGTCTTGAGACCTGTCTCGTTCTTCTCAAAACAATCGGCAAGGATCTGCCAGCCAAGATCAAGTGCCTCTTCAAGTGGAATGTTTACAGAGAGGTCCATAAGTTTGGTTTCAAAGAGATTACCATACTTGAGAAGCTTCTCGTCCCAATCACTCATTGTGAAGCCCATGCTCTTCTTTTCAACAGAATCCTTGAAGGCTGCATAGAGCTTGATCATAGCGTCCATAAGGGCTCTGTGGTCATCTCTAGTATCCTTGTTGACCTGCTGCTTAAGTCTAGAAAGTGAACCGAATGGTTCGATGTGTCCGTTCTTGAGATAGTACTGACCTTCAGTGATATAGCCTGTGTTATCTGGTACTGGGTGAGTTACGTCATCACCAGGCATTGTTGTAACTCCAAGAATAGTAACAGAACCGGCAGAGTCGAAGTCTACAGCCTTCTCATATCTAGATGCGAGAGCGGAGTAAAGATCGCCAGGATAACCACGGTTAGAAGGTACCTGTTCCATTGTTATTGCTGTTTCCTTGAGGGCGTCACAGAAGTTTGTCATATCTGTAAGAAGAACAAGTACGTTCTTTCCATCAAGGGCAAAGCGTTCTGCAACAGCGAGGGACATGTCAGGAACAAGAGTACATTCAACTGTTGGGTCAGAAGCGGTATGGATGAACATTGTTGTTCTGCTCATTGCACCACTCTGCTCAAGTGTATCCTTGAAATAGAGGTAGTCATCATACTTGAGACCCATGCCACCGAGAACGATTACATCAACCTCTGCCTGCATAGCGATTCTTGCAAGAAGCTGGTTGTATGGTTCACCGGAAACAGAGAAGATAGGAAGCTTCTGGCTTCTTACCAAGGTATTGAATACGTCGATCATTGGAATACCAGTTCTGATCATATTCCTTGGAATGATTCTCTTTGCTGGGTTAACTGATGGGCCACCGATATTGATCAAGTTATCAGTAAGTTCTGGACCCTTATCTCTTGGCTGACCTGCACCATTAAATACACGACCAAGAAGATCTTCAGAATAGCTAACACGCATTGGAACACCCAAGAAGCGTACACTATCACCAGTGCTGACACCCTGACCACCAGCGAATACCTGGAGAGATACAAGGTCTCTGTCAAGCTTGATAACGTTTGCATAGCTCTTTCCAGAGGAAGTAGTAATCTCAGCAAGGTCGCTGTTTCTGACACCCTCTGCTCTAACGGTAATTACGTTACCTACAATTGATTCAATTTTTGTATAGATCTTCTGCATACTTTACCTGACCTTTCCCTTGTACAGAGAGATGAGAGAACTCTTCATCTTTTCATACTCTGGGCTATCCTGAGGAACACCATTCCAGTCTAGGAATGCCTGACGGAGCTGGTTGAAGAAGTTTCTAACATCATTCTTCTCCTCGAAATCATAGTCAGCCTTCAGAATGTCATACATTACAGAGAAGGTGTCCTGCTGACGATTTACAGGTGCTGCAGCATCGACTGCATCGAATGAGTTCTGCTGCAGATAAGCTGCATCGAGAAGCTCACCCTTCTGATAGGTGATGTAGTCCTCAGTTGAGGTACCTTCTTCACCTACAACCTTCATCATCTGGTTGACTTCATTACTTCTTCTAAGGATCTGACCTGCCTCTGCAACCTTTGCAGAATCGATGATACCTTCATACTTTGACCAGGAATCGAGTGGATGAATTGCAGGATACTTTCTAGCATCGGATCTTTCTCTTGAAAGACCGTGGAATGCGCCTACAACCTTGAGTGTTGCCTGAGTTACAGGCTCTTCGAAGTTACCACCTGCTGGAGATACAGTACCACCGATTGTTACGGAAGCTGTTCTACCATCCTTGAGGCGAACCTTACCTGCTCTTTCATAGAACTCAGCAATCTTGGATTCAAGATATGCAGGGAAAGCTTCTTCACCAGGGATTTCTTCAAGTCTACCACTCATTTCTCTCATTGCCTGTGCCCAACGTGAAGTGGAGTCAGCAAGCATGAGTACATCAAGACCCATATTTCTGTAGTACTCTGCCAGTGTTACAGCTGTGTATACAGAAGCTTCTCTTGCAGCAACAGGCATTGAGGAGGTGTTACAGATGATGATGGTTCTTTCCATCAAGCTCTTACCAGTCTTAGGGTCAATGAGTTCTGGGAACTCCTTGAGGATTTCTACGACCTCACCTGCTCTTTCACCACATGCTGCGATGATTACGATATCGACATCTGAGTTCTTGGATTCCATGTGCTGAAGAACAGTCTTACCAGCACCGAATGGGCCAGGAGTACAGAATGTACCACCCTTGGCAACAGGGAGGAATGTATCGATGATTCTTACCTTTGTTACCATTGGCTCAGTTGGTCTGAGTCTTTCATCATAACACTTGATGGCCTTCTTAACTGGCCATGTGAATACCATTGAAAGCTCTTTCTTTGCACCCTTGCTATTTTCAATAGTAGCAATAGTTGCACGAACATTATACTTTCCCTTTTCTACAATGCTTGTAACCTTCCACTCGCCAAGAAGATCGAATGGGACCATGATCTGGTGTGTGAATACACCTTCTGGAACGGTACCAAGAGTATCGCCTGCGACAACAATGTCACCGACCTTGCTAACTGGTGTGAATTCCCAATCACGATCAGGAATTGCTTTGAGGTATACACCTCTCTGAAGGAAGAAGCCACACTGCTCAGCCAATGCTGGCAGAGGGTTCTGAAGACCATCATAGATCTGTGTGAGAAGGCCAGGACCAAGCTCTACAGAGAGAAGCTCACCAGAGAACTCAACCTTGTCGCCTACTGCGATACCTTCAGTCATTTCATATACCTGAAGAGCAGCAACGCCATTGTTAATTCTGATTACCTCACTCTTAAGACGAGTATCACCTACGACAATGTAGCCTACCTCGTTCTTTGCGATGGCATTCTCGAACTCTACGTTAACCATGTTGCCATTTACACTGACAACATGACCTATGTTGTTTGCCATATATTTCTATCCCCTTACTGGAATATCTGTGTTCTCAAATTACCGAATAATCTTTCGAATTCGGCATTTCCCTTATCAAGATCGAAGAGAGAGAGTCTGGAAAGAATCTGAAGTCTCAGCGAATAGCCTAGAAGGAAGGTAAGGTCAAAATAGTGACCATTTCCAATATGCTCCTCAAGGTAATCCCAATAGAGGCCAAGAATGATCTTCTCACCTTCAAGTGGGTTATCTTCTGAGACAGCCTTTCTAATCCTCTCAGTAATCCTCGACTCCTTGTCGCCCTTGTTTTCATACCTTGCATCTTTCAGCTTGAGCTTGTTAGCTCTCTGAGCAGCAAGTTCTTTCTCGACCATGCTTCTAAAGTGAGTGAAATCCTTCATGAAAGTACCATTTGAAGTACCTGTTCCTGAAAGAGTTGCATTTTCAAGCATCTTATAATCGCGTTCAGAGACCTTACCTTTACAAATGGCAAGAAATTCACTGTGGCTCATATAATCACTCATATCTTTTCTGAGCATTGGAAGAGTGGCGACCAGATAGTAGTACTCTGACATCTTCTACCCTATTTCAACCTATGATCTCTCTGAGTGCAGGAGAAAGGGATGGCTTCATCATTGAAGCTACCTCTTCTGCGGAAAGGTCAACATAACCACTTCCATCCTTGCTAGAGATTCTGATTCCACTCTCGACTGCGCTGTTTGCCTTGATGACAAGACCCTTAACGAGTTCGCTAGAAAGCTGACTCTTCACAGCTGCAGCAACAGCATCAGCGTCTGCCTTGGATACTTCAAAGACATTGTCCTTAAGATCTGCCTCTACTGCTTTCTCAACTAACTTAGCAAGAAGCGAAGCATCCATTGCCTTGGCAACATCAGCTGAAAGAATTCTTTCAAACTGTTCTTCAATCTTCTTCTTGAGGGTTAGAGAAACATCTCTAGCAGCCTGAGAAAGAGCTGCCCTAGCACTCTGATCTCTCAAAGCACATTCGCTTTCAGCATCAGCAATAATCTTGGCACTCTGCTTCTTGGCATCCTCAAGAATCTTGCCAGCTTCTTTCTTTGCTTGAGCAAGGAGTTCGTCAGCCTGTTTCTTGGCCTCGTCAATTCCTTCTTTGCGGATAGAAGCTACCAGATCCTGAATCTGTTGTTCCATATATACCACCTTTTTAAAAAATAATTTGACGTTACTATCCACAAGCCTTTGCTTGTAAAGACACTTATGAACAGTTTATTATAATATATAAATCTAAATTTAAAACAAGAAAATGCCTTGTAGGGATGAATATTTATAATGAATGTTAATGAAAAAATGGACATGGATAACTATCTTATTGGTAAAACAAATTCTGGAATTTACAGAATATACAACCTAAAGACAGATAAATCATACCTATCAGTTACAAAAGATATTATTAAAACCAGAGCAGAAGAACGTTTCAAACTGGATTTGGGTATGCATCCATGCAAATCTCTGCAGGATGATTATACAAAAATAGGCCTCGAACTTTTTGTTATCGAACTTGTTAAAGAGGAGAACGATGAAAGTAAATTCGAGGCATTACTTGAAGCAGTAAAACAAGAATATATCAATTCTAAGATCGAGCTCTATCAGTGAGAATCAGCTCTCTTACTCCTTCAACTGCAAGTCTAATTGCATTGTCAGTATCGTGAATTTTTGGATTTTCCATGCCAAGGTTCTCTCTTTCCTGGTTACCTACAACATGGAAACAGCTACCACAGCGAACGCCAAGATTTGCAGCAACAACAAATAAAGTATCAGATTCCATCTCAGATCCAAGTACTCCAAGTTTTTTCCAAGCTTCCCACTTTTCTTTCAGCATTCCACTTACAGCCATCTTATCTGGATCGTGCTGTCCGTAGTATGCATCCTTGCACTGTATGACACCAATGTGAGATTTGAATCCAAGTTTATCAGCTGCTTTGCTTAACGCTGAGACAATCTCAAAATCAGCAACTGCAGGAAATTCTATTGGTGCATACTCCCTACTTGTTCCACCCATTCTGACAGCGCCTGTTGCAATTATTACATCACCACCCATTACATCGAGCTTTATACCACCACAGGTTCCCATTCTAATAAAAGTATCTGAACCACAGATATTGAGCTCTTCCATGCAGATTGCGGCTGAAGGTCCTCCGATACCAGTACTTGTAACTGAAACCATCTCACCTTCTAAGTATCCAGTATAAGTTACAAACTCTCTATAATCTGCTACAAAGTGTGCATCATCAAGATATTTGGCAATGAGAGGTACACGCTTTGGATCTCCTGGAAGAATAACATATCTTCCAACGTCTCCTTTTTTGATGCGAAGATGATACTGTAGACCAGTTCCATTCATGTAATCAGACATATTCACCTCCATTATTATTTAAATGTTCAACTAGTTCCAAAATTGTCTTTCTATCGAGTACAAGAGGTCTTGTGTTTGCATCGATCAAAAAGCCCTTCTTATCACCCAGAATCTTTTCAAGCTGATAGATGTCCAGATAGAAAATAGAGAAATCAAACTCTTCAGGAAGTTCACTGTCCTCTGTAAATGCCAGAATGTATCCATCCTGCTCCACAAAGGATTTTTTAAATTTCTCAATGTCAGCCTTTCCTCTTTCTAGAGAACGCATGAATTCATTGTTCTCTTCGAATGTTCCAACAAAAGGAACAATGAGGCATTCTTGTGAAAGCTGAAAC
>JAILRW010000168.1 GCA_024698005.1 Sphaerochaetaceae bacterium
ATGGTTTTCAAAGAAGAGGATATTTGAATTGTTCTCTGGAACACTGTCTATCATTTCTTTGATCTGTTTGTTGTTTTCATATCCAATTGCTGTTACAGCATCGATCAGAAGATAACAGAGCAAGAAATCTTCTTTTGCCCAATAGGTCTCGAATACATCTTTCATAAGGCCATAAATAGGGTTTCCTTTTCCTGATGCTAACAGACTATCGAACCACAATCCCTTACAGACATGATAATCGGCATAGAATCCATGTCTTACTGTAAAGAAATAGCTCTTATTAAAATATCCTGGGAAAGGTCTGGTCATATAGATGGAGGCATCAGCCCAAAGGCCTCCATATTTATATAGCAAATTGGCACGAATAATATCTGTGAAATGAGTAATTGTTATTATGCCTTTTTCAACTTTTTCATAATAATAATCTGGGAAATCCAGATAATCTTTAACATTGTCCTTTGTGATAACAACTAGCTCGTGACCAGGATTGTTCCTTTTGAGTGATTCAAAGCAATCAATGACTTTTTGAGGGGTAGTCTCATCAACTCCATCCCACCAGCAGGTCCAGATCTTGTAATCATATCCAATGGGTTTAAGTTGACTGACAGCTTTACAATTCTTTTCAATTACATCTCTGTAATCTTTCAATACTTCCTTTTTCACTTCTTCATAGAATGCATGATGAGCTTTTTTACCAAGGCCTACTTCTCTACAGAAGAAAAAGCTTGTACACAGATAATAGAATGCTATTTTTGTTCCATAGCGTTTTCTCAATCTATTTGAATGTGAAAATATATTTTTTGCTATTTTAAGGTTGTTTCCCATTAAAAAACCTATCCTCATCCTTTATATCAAAAAGTGATGTACATAATTTATAATAATATATTAAATAATTATACAATGAAATCACTCCTCTAGTTTTTAAAAAATCAACGGGGTGATGATATTGTAATTGGATTTTTTTTGTATCAAGGAACTCCTTCCATATCATAAATAAGAGAGATATTATAAATAAAACTACAGTTGCAGGAGTTTTTATGGATAAGGTTGCTGTATTGTTATCATCATACAATGGAGAACAATTCATCAGGGAGCAGATAAAGAGTATCTTTGATCAATCCTATAAAGACATCGAATTGTTTGTAAGGGATGATGGTTCTTCGGACTCTACAATTGAAATAGTGAAGTCATTGCAACTTGAACATAAAAACCTTCATTTACTTACTGGAGAGAACTTGGGGCCTGCAAGAAGTTTTCTTTATCTTTTGGATTATGCCTACAAATACGATGAGAGTTTCGCATATTTTGCCTTCTCTGATCAGGATGACTTCTGGTTAGAGAATAAAATCAATGTCGCTGTTGATCATTTGAAGTCCGCTAACGATAGTGAATATAGGTTGTACCTAGCTAATCTATTTGTAACAGATGCCAAACTTAATATCATCTTGAAATCAAATGAAAAGCTGCTGTCTTTCGATGAGCAAATGCTGAAGAACAATTTTGCAGGTTGCACAATAGTACTTAATAGAAAGCTGGCAGGTGTAGTAAATAGCTACAGACCTGAGTACCTTGAAATGCATGATTCTTGGATTACTAGAATCTGTGGCTTTGTTGGAGGCAGTATATATGCAGATGAAAATGCATATATGTATTACCGTCAGCATGGAAACAATTATGTTGGAAGAACAACTGGTATTATAGAAGACGCAAAAAGGAAGATAGCCACTATAAAAAAGAATGAGCACGTAGCAAGTAGGACATCAAGAGAGCTGCTCAAAGGGTATAGTGAAATAGCAGATAAAAACAGATTACAGCTTGTTTCCATGTTAGCAAAAGGGGATAAGAGAGGATTACTTAAACACTATAAGCGCTGCAAGTTCAGCATAAGGAACCATCGATTATTCTTTGTCCTCAATTTACTATTGGGAAGACTTTAAACAAAAGCTACAACCCATAAGGATTGAAGTTGTTTATGTGTTATATTACATGACCCATTTTATACCGAGGGCGCCCTGGAAGCTTTGCTTGAATTCGCCTTCGACGTTGTGGTAGTTCCACTGTGTGATACTTGCTCCCTGAATTCGGGCACTCAAGTGTTTGTTTATAGGACGTGAATATCCGATATCTATGCGGAATGTGGTCTCAACAGTACCAAGAGGGAAAAATGCATCAGGTAGTGTTTCATCATTAGTTTTTCTGAGGAATTGGTTATTATAACTATCAAATCCCTCGTACCCGTAGTCGATACCTTTATTTCCGTGGAATTTTAAGAGTGCGTTAACTGCAAACTGAGAACCTTTATCATAGAAATAGGTTTTTCTTAGATTGAGAGCAATTGTCCCAGGTCCATATGGATGACCTGAATAGGTAACATTCTCTGTGCCGGCATAGGCATAGCCGACGATGAAGTCATAGCCCCAGTGATAATAAGTAGTATCGCCAACAGTCTTAGTTTTTGAGTTGAGATAAAGGTATGGGTTTGTAAAGATAAACTCTGCCTGTTTTTGAATAATAGCATCACCTCTATCTTCTAATTTTGTAATATTTGCGAGGAACCCAAATGCATTAGGAACTTTTGAATTTTTCTCAATTGCAATCCTGAATTGATCTATTACCAGCTGGGCAGAAAGAATAGTTCCGCGCTTTAAAACATATTCAAACTCAAAGCCCATGATGTTGTTTCCTTCATCTCCTGCTTTTAGTTTGACATCTTCAGTCATGTTTTCCCAGTTGTGAACTATTGCCATTGGCATTAAAAGACGCCAATCAAGAGGGGAGTCAGTATTGTAGATTCCTCCAATGTTCATTGCAAAACGGACACGATTCGAGAAGTTCAGATCGATTCTCTGCATTGTACGGTTCTGATGTTCTCCGTTGAGGGTGAAGTCATCAGTACCGCCATAATTATAGGCATTTTCAAGTTTGGTCTGAGTGTTGTCGAAATGGGTGAGTGAGAGTTCATATGTGATGAAGTTGGTTGAAGCTTCAAACTTGATGAATTCCTGATATGGCAAGGTATCTGAAATGATAAGGTTGCCTGTCTGACCATTACCGAAGGATTGTCCATTTCTTCCTATAAAGAAATTGAAATTCTTGTTTCCTAATGATGCTCCAGCTCTCAAAGGTGTGGAATTGAACATATTATGTGTATCAGAGGTAACAGTTTCCCAACCTCCTGTATATAGTGGGGATATGAAGTAAGAGAAGTTGGAGAATTTGTAGTAGAAGCCTGCATCGGTCTTCCCACTGTTGGAATAACCTTCATAGTTGTCTCTAAGATCATATCTGAAATTTAAGTATAGATTGTTTGAAACAAAGATCTCAGCTCCAACACCTAAAAGAGAAGGTCTATCCTGATAAGGCAGGAAGAACTCATTCAGATATGTGTCCTTCTGGTGGTTGAACATATAACCTTCAAGAGCTGCATCCAAATTGACTCTAACTGCGTAATCCTCGCCCTTGAATTGAGCCTTTCCTGTAGCACTTTCAAGCTCTGCAATCACTTCATCGTAGGTTTTCTTGTCTCTGCTTGAGAGGCTATTATAGTTAAGCCTATTAAGTGCTCTCAAAATGTTCTCGCCTGTAGTTGGAGAAACTGGAGCAGGACCAAGGACTCCGTTCATGATACAGAGCCTGTTAGTCTTCTGCCACACCTTGTCACTCATAAGGTATGTTTTCTGATTATTAGCAGCAAATATTGAT
>JAILRW010000169.1 GCA_024698005.1 Sphaerochaetaceae bacterium
CTACTTTGGTTCTATCAACAATTTCGATAGACCAAATTTCACTTCATTCATCCTAGAGGGGAATGATGATATTGCATACCAATTCAGATCATTATCTGATAGCTATCACCTTATCGAGAATTCATTCCAGGCACCTGTAATTATCAACTACGAAGGAAGAAACGAGAAGTTACTCGAAAAACTGTATGAACAGGAACTAGATAGAACAATATTTCAAAAACTTTGTAGGTATACAGTAGAGGTCCCTTTAAGGGATATCAAAAGGCTACTGGAAAGTGGAGAAATCCAGCAAGTAGCTGATGGTGTGTATGTTCAGGCAAAGGGCAATACAAAGCTTTATGTTCCTGGACTCGGTCTTGTAACAGATATGCCTAGTGATACTGACAGGTACACCTTCTAAAAGGAGTGAACATGGAAAAAACAAAAGCATTCTGCCTAGAAGTCTGGGGAGACTATGCCTGCTTTACAAGGCCAGAGCTAAAAGTAGAACGTGTCAGTTATGATGTCATCACTCCATCTGCTTGCCGTGCTATCTTTGAGTCCATTTTCTGGAAACCCGCTATCAAATGGAAGATAAAAAGAATAGAAGTTCTGAATCCTATCAAGTGGATGAACATCAGACGTAATGAGGTAGGTGCAGTAGCAAGTGAGAATACTAAAACCATCTATATTGAAGATAAGAGACAGCAGAGAGCTAGCCTCATTCTTAAGGATGTAAGATACCGAATATATGGAGAGCTAATCTATATTCTTCCTCAACTGAGAGAGAATGCCCATGTAGATGAAAATCCTGCGAAATATATCTGTATGTTCTCTCGCAGAGCTAGAAAAGGCCAATGCTTTTCTCAGCCATATCTGGGGTGTAGAGAATTCAGCTGCTTCTTCAGGCTTGTGGATCCTGATACTTTACCAGCAGTGCCAATAAAGGAAACAAGGGATCTCGGCATCATGCTATATGACCTTGACTACACAGATCCTGACAATATAAAACCAGCGTTCTTCAGAGCAAAGCTTAATGATGGCGTCATCGATGTCCCAGAGTGGGATAGCAAGGAGGTCTACAGGTGATTCTGCAGGCTTTGTATGAGTATGCTCAAAGGAAACAAGATGAGCTTTCTGAAGATGGATTTGAGAATCTGGAGATCAAATATCTCATTTTAATAGATGAGTCAGGATCTCTTGTTGATCTCATTTCCACCATAGAGAACAAGAAAGGGCATGTCTTTGCCAAGGTTCCTAAAAGAGTAGAAAGGAGTGGAATCAGGCCAAAGGCCTCTTTGCTTGTCGATAACGTTGAATATGTAATATCAAGCGAAGCAAAGCGAGAAGCCTTTATATCTCGTATAGAAGCCCTACCTGATAGTGTTAGAAATACAAAGGAAATATCAGCAGTTATCTCCTTCTATTGTGATAACAAGGTAAATGGCTTAGATAAGATCACAGAGTGTGAGCTTTGGGATGAGTGCAAGAAATCAAATGGATACATCTCTTTCAAACTCTCTGGGAGCCCTGTCATCATTCCTCAGATTACTTCTATATGTGATTACCACAGATCAGAAATAGAAAGATTAAATGAAGGGGATGATGGAATCTGTCTGATTACAGGAAATAGAGGTACAATTGCAAGACTGCATCCTGCGACCCCTATCGCAGGCTCCAAGAGTATAGCAAAGCTTGTTGGTTTCCAACTTCACTGTGGTTATGACTCCTATGGGAAAAACCAAGCCTACAATGCGCCTGTATCTATCAAAGCTGCATCAGCCTACACTAGAGCATTGAATCATCTTATAAACAGCGAGAAAAACAGCATAATTATTGGAAGTGATACTGTTTTATTCTGGGCCGAAAAGAATACAACAAGTTACGATCTTGAAAGCGTCTTCTCTTTATTTTTCTCAAAAAACTCGGATGACCCTGATCGTTTTACAAGGGAAGTAAAGAATCTGTTTACTTCTGTATATACTGGCAAGTTCAATCAAGATGAAGTTGATTCAAACTTTTATGTCCTGTGCCTTTCTCCCAACTCTGCTCGGCTCTCTGTTCGCTATTGGGAGATAGGAAAAGTATCAACCTTTGCAAAGAGAATTGCTCAGCACTTTGAGGATCTTGAGATAGTAAGAGCTTCGTGGGAGTGTGAATATCTTTCGCTTCATCAAATTCTATCTGCTGTAGCAATAAACAGTGATGTAAGGAATCTTCCTTCATCCCTTATGGGTGAAGTTTCCCGTTCTATCTTTAGAGGACTTCCCTATCCTACTGCCTTAGCACATCAGTGCATAAGACGCATTCGTGCTGAACAAAAGGTAACACGTGCAAGAGCAGCTATTCTCAAAGCCTGTTTAAATCGAAAAAACAGAAACAAGGAGGTTTCTATGGCATTAGATCCTAACTGTGATAATAAAGGTTATCTATTAGGTCGTCTCTTTGCTGTGTACGAAAGAATACAGCAAGATACTCATCCAGGTATCAATGCAACGATAGCAGATGGTTTCTTTGATTCTGCGTCAACTATACCAGCAGCTGTGTTTGCAAGACTTACCAGACTCAACAGACATCATATGAACAACTATGAGAATCAAGGACTGAAGATAATCAGAGAGCGTGAGATTGAAGAAATCATGAGTAAACTCGACGCTTTTCCTTCCTTTCTCGATATCGATCAGCAAGCATTTTTCTCTATTGGCTACTATCACGAGAAACGAAGTCTTTTTGAAAACAACAACCAATCACAAAACATAAAAGGAGATTCCGTATGAGTGTTATAGATAAACGCTATGATTTTGTTCTTTATTTTGACGTTCTGGATGGAAATCCCAATGGTGACCCGGATGCAGGAGGAATGCCTCGAATCGATGCTGAAACAGGTAATGGTCTCGTTACAGATGTTTGCCTAAAGCGTAAAGTCAGAAACTTTGTACAGATAGTTAAAGGCACAGAACCAGGCTACGACATTTTTATCAAAGAAAAGGCAGTGTTAAACAACCTAATCGATGATATGTACTCGGAATTAGGTATAGCTGCAGATTCTAAAAACAAAGCTAAACACGATGATATCGAAAAGGGTCGAATTGGAATGTGCAGGAAATATTACGATGTCAGGGCTTTTGGTGCTCTAATGAGTAGTGGCGCAAATGCTGGAAAAGTAAAAGGCCCCATCCAGATGACTTTTGCTAGGTCCATTGATCCAATAATCACGATGGAACATTGTATAACCAGGATAGCTGTTACTACTAAAGATGATGCAGAAAAACAAGGTGGTGATAACCGCACTATGGGCAGGAAGTACACAATCCCTTATGGTCTTTATAAAACATATGGGTTTGTTTCTCCCCAGTACGCTGCAGCCTCTGGTTTTACAAATGAAGACCTTGAGCTTTTCTGGGGTGCTCTTACTCAGATGTTCGAATTCGACAGATCTTCATCTCGTGGTCTAATGAGTACGAGAAGACTTGTAATCTTTGAGCATGGTTCTCCTCTGGGTTCAAGACCTGCTGATGAGTTATTTAACCGTCTTAAAGAGGAAAGGAAAAAAGGGTCTCCTATTCGAAGTTTTAATGATTATACCATCACGCTCGATGGCAATCCTTTGGACAATATAATGACCATCGTGAGTGTATAATGATTACCAGAAACAATTATTATTTATTTTATTATATATTAAGTATATAATATGAATATATTCATCCTCATATCAGAGGATGTGGATTGAAACGCCACAAGACCAGAAATAGATGCAACAACTGCTGTCGCTCCCAAAACAGAGCGTGGGTTGAAACTTAATTAAAGAGCAACCACTCTCCCACGTGGATTGTCGCTCCTTTCAGGGAGCGTGGATTGAAACGCCGCCTTTGGGGCGATTCGCCGAGAAATTATTTCTCTTTAAACATTTAAGGCACTCAGGAATTTTCCCAAGTGCCTTAATTTGTTAGCTAATCACTACTGTGTTTTTAAGGATGTAGCCCATATCCTTCAGGACTTTAGTTACCTTTTCGGTATCCAATGGTTCCTCGCTAGTTACAGTACATACACCTGTCTTATGAGATGATTTTACCGACTTTACTTTGAAGTTATTCCTGATAGCATCATTCACATGGCTTTCGCACATAGTGCACATCATGCCATCGATCTCAAGTATCGTACGGTGTAGTCCATCATCTGCAATTGGCAAGCTTTCGGTACTGCAAGCATTGCAGTGTGCACAGCTACCACCACAGGAGTGTTTTCCTTTCTTATGGTTTTTTATCTGGCTCATTATGATGGCTGCA
>JAILRW010000006.1 GCA_024698005.1 Sphaerochaetaceae bacterium
CTCTAGATGCGTTCCTCACCTCTTTCTTATATAAGAAGATTGGTAATGTTTTCCGCCAGAGCACAAGTCAGGCCATCAATGACATCAACAAGAGAGATGATGGTGTTGATACGATGGCAAAAAGCGTTGCAAAGGCAGTAAAGCCAGAGATGGGACTTCTTGCAGGTATAACCTGTGCCCTCACACATCTTTCTGGTGCATCCGGTGGCAAGGAAGGTGCTGGTGTCCAGATCGGTCTTGCCTCCTCTGCACTAGTCAAGGATGTCGAAAACCGCTTCCACCCTATAGATAATGACAAAGAGGCAAATGGAACCTATCTGATGTGTGGCGCAGCTAGAGGGATGGTAAGAATCAAGAATCTGTATTGCTTGTTCAAAGCAGTACTCTCTGCAACGATGAAAGCAAAGATTGTAATAAAAATAGCAGAAACTGCACCTGTAAAGAATCCACGTATAATCTGGCTTGGGAAATCGTATTTATTTCTATTCATCAAATCTCATCCTTCATTTTTTCAAGAGTTTCGCTCAATAGATTTGCTTTCTTTATATCATCAGGGAGCTTAACAGCTCTCTTTTCAAAATTTTCTAGTCCATATTCAAGAATCTTGATCGCTTCTTTCTTGTCATTGATTGAAGTAATAGGAACATCAAGATAGAAAGGCTGACCCATAACACCTTCATAATATTTCATCTTCTCGGAGGTGATGGCCTGTGCAGCGTAAGCAGCTTTCATCTTCTCGAACTCCTTTGCTCTCTTTTTCTTGGTCCACTGTCTTTCCCAGAGCTGCTGTGCAAGCTCAAGGTAGTTTGTAAGATTCGATCTGTTCTCATTATCCTGAGTATCGAGACATCTTCTCATATAGCTGATAGCAAAGTTGTCATTACCAAAACTGAATGGGTTGCCAGGAAGCTGGTTGTATAGAATACCAAGAACATACCAGGAATCGGAGCTGTCCGCTTGAAAGTCATCGACAACCTTCAATATTAGCGCCTTCATCGGCTCTGCCTTCTTCAGGCTGTTCATAGGCCCATTGGCCTGTCCAATTCTTCCAATAGCAGAAGATTTCCAGTGGTAACCAGCTGCTCCCTGCTTTATTTCAAGTGCCCTGTCTGCATATTCCTCAGCAAGAGAGTACCTTTCAATCTTCTCTTTCTTCGTTAAAGAATCAGCTAACTGATCTGTAATTGTTAATTGATCTCTAGAAAGACGCCAGAGAATTTCATACTTCTCATCCTCAGACTCAGCACTATTCAAAGCCTCTTCTAGAATCTTCTTGTCTTCCTCATAGTTTGCTTGATTGTAAAAACGATAATCACTCTCTTGAGCATTGAAGGCAGCAGAGATCGAAAAGAGTACAAATAACATAAAAACAAGCAAAACAGATTTTTTCATAACCAATATATTATAAACATTAGAGAAGGACGTGTTAATCAAGAAAAGACAATTTATCAATTGTTGATAAAAAGTTTTCTGGATGTGTTGACTTATTTTAGCGTTTAAGTTAATTTAACACTCGTTGCGCGGGCCGCTAGCTCAGCAGGTAGAGCAACGCCCTTTTAAGGCGTGGGTCACTGGTTCGAATCCAGTGCGGCTCACAATCCTTAATTGGAATTGTGTCTCCGTCGTATAGTGGTTAGTACACCGGGTTTTCATCCCGGTAACTGGAGTTCAATTCTCCACGGAGATGCCTAGGTAGTCAGAAATGACTACCATTTTTTTTGAAAAGTCAACAAACACAAAAAATCAAATAGAATTTGAAAATTTGTAAAAAGGGGCTTTTCATTAAGACAGTAATATGCTACTGTCACCCTCGCATGTGATATTTCTGTGGCAATTGAGTGTAAAACACTTACTTCCGCAGACATACCAATCGTAGCTATTTGCTATGTTTCTGTGGCAATTGAGTTGAAAGACTTACTTCTGCAGACATCCGCTCTGGCTGCTTGTTATGTTTCTGTGGCAATTGAGTTGAAGACTTACTTCTGCAGATATCCCCTGCTGAATGCATGTGATTATTCTGTAGCAATCAAAGTATTAACTACTTGATTCTGCAGATGTATCCCGTGCTTTTTTTTTACCCTCAAGCCCATATCCTTTAAATTCGGTCAATTTGCTCTATCTATACTTATATATATAGGCAAACAACCAAAAAAATCTGGTTGTCAGTGTGATCTAAAAAAATATACCTCGTCTATCTCCATATTTGGCAACAGATTAGCGAGAGAGGACAAAAAAGTTTGCAAAAAAGTGGAAAAAAGGGGTTGAAAAAAAGGGAATAAAGGTATAAGTTCTACATCCGTTGGCCACATCGGCCGACAGGTTCTTTTA
>JAILRW010000010.1 GCA_024698005.1 Sphaerochaetaceae bacterium
TTGGAGGCAAGCTTGAGAGCATTCATGAACTGCATTGCCTTTTCTCTACCGCCCTTTATAACAAGGGAAATTACACCACTTGAACCTTTGAGGTACTTCTTTGCAAGTTCATGGTACTTGTCATTTTCAAGACCTGGGTAGCTAACACTCTCAATATAAGGAGAAGCTTCAAAATATTTAGCTACTGTAAGAGCATTCTCACAGTACTGCTTCATTCTAATTGCCAAAGTCTCAAGGCCCAGATTGAGAAGGAATGCAGAGTGTGCAGCAGGATAGACACCGAAGTCTCTCATCAACTGCATTCTTGCCTTTACAATGTAAGCCTTGTTTCCGTAGGTCTTTGTATATGAAATTCCATGGTATGACTCATCTGGCTCAGTGAGACATGGGAATTTTCCATTATCCCAATTGAACTTGCCACTATCTACAATTACACCACCGACCTGTACAGCATGACCGTCCATATACTTGGTAGTTGAGTGGATTACAATATCTGCACCAAAGTCAAAAGGCTTACAGAGTATTGGTGTTGCAAAAGTGTTATCGATGATTAGAGGTACGCCGTGTCTATGTGCAAGATTTGAAAAACGTTCAAAATCAAAAACAGTGAGAGCAGGATTTGCAATTGTCTCGCCGAATACGAGTCTGGTATTTGGCTTGAATGCCTTATCCAGCTCTTCATCAGATGAGTTCTTATCGATAAAGATACATTCGATACCAAGTTTCTTAAGTGTGAATGCAAAGAGATTTACAGTTCCTCCGTAAATTTCAGATGTACTGATGATGCTATCCCCTGCTTCACAGATATTAAGGATTGAAAGAAGACTTGCTGCCTGACCTGAGGTTGTACACATTGCCCCTACACCACCCTCAAGAGCTGCAATCTTATCCTCAACTGCCATTACAGTTGGGTTAGCGAATCTTGAGTAGATCAAGGATTTCGTTGGTTCGTCAAAGACAGAAGCAACCTCTTCTGTTGAATCATAAACATATGTTGTACTCTGTACGATAGGCACTACTCTTGGTTCAGTGTTCTTTGGTGTGTAGCCTGCGTGCAGACACTTTGTTTCATCTCTCATATCACTCCTCCAAATTTAATTCATCTTACGCTACAAATTATTATCAAGTACATAGAAGAGAGGCACTCTTTGAAATATTAATTGTTTGATTTTCTCCATATACAACAATGGAGATGGCCGTGACCATCTCCATCATATTAGAAAAGATAAAGATTCTAGAAATAGGTAATGATTCCATAAACAACCAGGAAACAGATGATAAGAGGAAGAATATACTTGAAGTAGAACTTCAGAGCAGGATTGATCTTCAATCCTTCCCCTTCATTTGCTTCCTTGATGAAGTTATCAAAGCCCCAACCGTAGCGAACGGTACAGAAGAGACAGCAGACAAGGGAGCCAATTGGAAGCACAAGGTTACTTACAAAGAAATCCTCAAGATCCATTACACAGTTTCCGGCCTTTAGTGGCTGGAATGAAGACCAAACATTGAAACCAAGGGCACAAGGAATTGAACCAATTGTAATTATCAAACCTGCAATAAGGGCAGCTTTCTTTCTATTCATACCTACGAGATCAATAAAGAAGCTTACATCATTTTCAAAAACACCAATCATTGTTGAGAGTGCAGCAAAATACAAAAACAGGAAGAAAAGAGAGCCCCAGAATCTACCTCCTGGAAGGTTTGCAAAAATATTTGGAAGAGTTCTGAATATCAAGCTTGGGCCTGCTGTAGGCTCAACTCCATAAGTAAAACAGGCAGGGATTACAATAAAGCCAGCGACGATGGCAACAAAGGTATCAAGCAATGCAACAACAGTAGCTTCACCTGGTAACGAACGCTCTTTACCAATGTAGCTTCCGAAAATGAGCATGCCACCCATGCCAAGACTGAGAGTAAAGAAGCTCTGGTTAAGCGCACCATATACAACATTGCCAACTCCTACTTTGTTTACATTTTCAATGCTAGGCATCAGGTAGAACTTGACACCTTCCTTAGCACCAGGAAGCAGGATTGAGTTGACTCCCAAAACGACCATGATAACGATAAGGGCAATCATCATGAACTTTGTAATTCTTTCAACACCGTTCTGAAGTCCAATTGAACAGGTTGTGATGGTGATTGCCATTGTAATCAGCATGAAGGTAAGAAGAATTGCAGGACTGGACATCATGTTGCCAAAAACAGCGTCGACACTTTCTGTTGTTGCACCTACAAAAGTTCCCTTAAGCATGAGATAGAAATAGTGGAGAATCCAACCGGAAACAATGGAATAGAACATCAGAAGGACATAGTTACCTGCGATAGCAAAGTAACCCATTATGTGCCACTTGGAACCCCTTGGCTCAAGTTCCTTATAGGCAGAAAGAATGCTCTTCTTAGTTGCTCTTCCCATGGCATATTCCATGGTCATTACAGGAATACCAAGAATTACCAAGAAAAGTAGATAGATGAGAACAAAGAGTCCTCCACCATTCTGTCCGACCATGTAAGGAAAGCGCCAAACATTTCCAATTCCGATAGCGCAACCTGCAGACAAAAGAATGAAGCCTAGACGGCTTCCCAAATTTTCACGCTTGTGCATTTAGCAACACTCCCCTTGTGTTTTGTTTATTTCTTAATCTTACTCCATACCTATAACAAAAGAAAGTGCTAGTTAAAAATGTAACAATTTTCAAAGGTCTTATTACCCCTATTTTACGCACTTATTTTTCGATTTTTGAGCTCATCTGTCCAAATTGTTATCATCGCAACAAAAGAAACACCTTCTCACAGCCACTGCCATGGAAGGTGTATTCATTTGGTTTATTTAATCTTATTGATCCTTTTCCTTGTTCTTCAACTTACAGATTGTCTGGGTCATTGTTCCCATTGGACAGAATGTACACCAGCTTCTTGGCTTATA
>JAILRW010000013.1 GCA_024698005.1 Sphaerochaetaceae bacterium
GTAAAGGGTGTTGTCAACCACCCTATGATGTAACGCCACTTTAGGTAATAATACCTATCGGGGTCAAAGGTCGGAGGCATAAGCCGTTACTACGACTGGGCAGTTACAAGCCCATTACCTTTAGGTGATGGGTAGTTGACCAGACATGATACTGATGCAGGAGAAGGGTGGGAGAGAACAAAAAGTATCTGACAAGGCAATCAAAACTGTTTAAAATCTCACTGTTTCTAGTTATTGGGACTAAGTAAAATGGGGTCAAAATGAATTGACCCCTTTTTCTTTCTTACTCTTCATCCTCAATAAATTCTACCTTCATGCTAGCCAATCTACCTGCGCGAATCTTTTGATCTTCATAATCGAATTTTTCTATGAAAAGGTATCTCACTAATGAGTCTGCAAAAAGCCAGAACAGGACATAAAAGAATTCAAGAGGAACAGCTGTAAGAAACTGTCTTATTGATGCGAGGATGCAGCCTGATAATATAGTTCCTGCAGTCACCCACTGGAAGATTCTCTTGTGTCTATTTACATCTTCTTCTGTTTTTCCAAGAGTATAATCCATATCTGATTCTATGGTCCCAACAATTAGAGCTTTTTCTTTTTCAGTGAATTTTGGTCCATGGATTTCTAGGACAATTGGATATTCTCCAGGAACGAAATCGATAAAATCCATTACAAAATCTTGAAATTCTGAATCCAGAGATTCACAGCCCTTGATGCTGAATTTACTAATTATATCCTCAATACCTTCTACCCTGCATGGAATATAGGCAACGCCATCCTCCATTACATCTTTTTGAAGTCTTTTTTTCAGATATGATTTTTTATAGTAGAACTCTTTACTATTTTTCCTATTAGCTAAACTCATTTCTTTTGTTCTCCTTGTTATTTAAATGATGTTTCTTAAATTAGACTTTATTCCAGTTTTTTATGAGATCAATCTCTTCCTTTAGAACTTTTTCTTCGTTTTTTACCTCAGAATTAGTTATATGGAGAATTGCAGGACCCTCTTCAGAGAAAGATTTCCATTTTAGGGCATCCACACCTTTGACCTCATCATACTTTAGTTCAGGACTATCATATCTCAGATCATTGGAAATCAGCCCCTGGAACACCTCTGTGACCAGATTGTTGACAAGATATCCTAGGTTCTCCAGCTGTTCATTGTTTCCCAGAAGAGTACCGATGGCAGACATAGAGTTGCCTCCAAGCTTTTCAATTGGTGATTCTATATCCCATAAGAAACATCTGACAGTTTTACCAAGTCTTGAAAGGGCAAGGCAGTTTCTCAAAGAACTAAATTCGTATAGCCAGAATTCCACTGTCTTCTTTATGGCAACTTCTTCAGTTTCTCCATTTTCCTTATAGTACTCTAATGATTCTTTGATCTTTTCCACTTCTTCAGCACTTGATGTCTTGAGCAAATCAGACAATGTGTCTTTGGAATAGGTAAACATCTTTTCTTCATTGCTTATCGTAATCCATGAACTGATTTCATTAGTTGGAATACCATAGATGAATTCAATATCTCCTGAATCTCCATCTTCTATAGCCTGGTCCACATATTTCTTGATGAGTCTTCCGTCTTTAAATGGTTGATACCATACGTCATTTATTCTTTCCTTCTGATATTGTTTAAGCTGGTCAGAAGGAATATTAATTAGCTCATCAAATGTCTTTGCTCCAAATTTATTCATGATATCCTTGAAGTTCATTCTAGGCAGTTCATTATCCTTCTCAGAAGATACTGTGACATTTGAAATTAAAAGTGCTTTTTTGAACAACTTGTTTGTTTCTTTCAGCGTGGACATGATTTTGACACAGTATGCCCCCAAAGTATCACCTGCAAGCATAATGTTGTTTGGATCGCCACCAAAAGACTGGATATTGTTATGGACCCATTTCAAAGCCATCATCTGATCAAGCAAACCGAGGTTACCGGAGTCTTTGTACTCTTCTGGTACATCAATTCCCTTATTGTTTACAAAACCAAATATGCCAAGTCTGTAATTGATAGTTACCACAATTACTTCAGGAAAAGCTTTTACAAAAGATTTTCCATTGTAAATTGGTTCGGCACTACCTCCAAAAGCAAGGTTGCCACCGTGGATGTACATGAGAACTGGTTTTAACTTGTCGCTGTTTTTCTTGTCTACAGACCTCCACACATTCAATGTAAGACAGTCCTCACTCTGGGTGTATGTCTTAAGAGAAATAGAATGACTATCAGACTGAATAGCACTGGCTCCAAAATGGTGTGCCTGCCAGATTTTATCAGATGGCTCCGGTTTCTGAGGAGCCTTCCAGCGGAGATTACCTACAGGAGGCTTTGCATATGGAATGCCGAGGAAAGACTGAATATTCTTTTCCTTTTTTCCAATAAATATGCCATTTTCAGTCTTGACTGCGAGAGCTTCGTCGTAGTCTCCTTTGATTTCCTCATTTTCTCCTTTAAGGGATTCAATGATCTTGAGCTCTTCCTCTGACATTGTGTGTCCAGCGCTTCCGTCCTTGAAGCGGCTCTTCAGTTGCTTCGTTTTGATTGCTGTTATAATTATAGAAAGCACAAAACCCGCTATTGAAGCGCCGATGGTTCCCTCCATCAGCTCTATACTGAGATCTTCAAGAATAGAGTAGTGCAGAACCTCTTTTGCAAAAATCGCAACAAGTAGGAATAAAGCAATGATTGCCAAAACGAGGATTCTTTTTCTTTTTTGACTTTTTTTTGCCCATTTTGTTTTGATTACAGCATTTCCAATTGAATTTAGAACGCCACCTAAAACCAAACAACTAACAAGGCATATCAGGACTGAATAGTTAAAATATGCTGGAATACCATAGCCTAGTCCATATCCTATAGCTGCAAGGATGGAAACAAGAAAATCTTCAACTCTAATTTTTTTTCTCATCGTATTGTTTTTATCTCTCATAAACAATTTCACCGTCAACTATTGTAGCAAGGCACTCTGCCTTTTCAATATCCGAAAAATCATCTTTCATGAAGTCTTTATCGAAAACAGTAATGTTTGCCAGTTTTCCTATTTCAAGAGAACCCATGATGTCTTCAGCATGCCATGAATATGCGACATTAATAGTTAAAGCTTTCAAGGTTTCTTTTCTGCCAATGAACTGATGATCACTGCGTCTACACTCTATTCCGTGGGAAGGAATGTAGCCCTGACCACCCATACATATAGCTATAGGGACGCTGATTTCAGGTGAAACAGGATAATCTGAGTGAGAAACAAGTACAGCTCCATTTTCTATGAACTCTCTCATCCTGTAGCCATCATATGCCTTCTTTTCACCGACATAACTTTTTTCTTGATCAAAATAGACTGGTTCTTTCTCTGCCCACATCATTCCTGCAACAGCAACAATGTTATAGTCAGCAAATCTCTTTACATCTTCCTTTCGGACTATGTGCAGATGAGCCAATGAGTTACGCATATCCATATTGCCGGTAGCTTTTTCTGCCTCTGCAATTGCATCTACCCATGCCTTTGTGGAAGCGTCGCCGATAGAATGTACATGGACATTCATTTTATGATCGCTGGCTGCCTTGAGAAGTCTTACCATCTTCTCATGGTCGTCGAATCTGGCGACTCCACGGTATCCTGGCTGATCTAGGTAATCATCAAGCATCCAGGCGGTATGTGCTTCAATAACACCATCACAGAATACTTTTGCACCTATTATCTTATAGTGCTTGCCATTATACTTCTTAGCTTTTTCTGCAATATTCTCTATATCAGCTTCAGGAGTATCGGTATTGTCATTAATCAGGCTTCCAGCAAAAATATACTGTTTTAGTTTACCTTCCTGATCAAGTTCATGACTGGCTTCAATTTCGTTCTTTGTAATCAACTCAGCACCGGCATTGTAAACACCTGTATATCCCATGGAGAAAGAATAATCCTGCCAGTTCAGCATGCAATTTTTCATTTCTTCAACAGAAATTTCAACCTGGGCACGTACATGGAACGTCGGAGCTTCGGAAATATAGCCAGTAGGTTTCCCGTTTTCATCAACCTTTATACACGATTCGCCCCATTTCTTGACTGCTTCTTCATTGATCCCAAATGCTTCCATTGCCTTTGTGTTAAGCCACATCGAGTGTCCATCAACACTTGTTAATAACATTTTTTTATCAGGACAAATTTCATCCAATAAACTTGCATCAGGAAGATCTTTGGCAAAATTAAAGCCCCCTCCTGAGAATAATGGTTTGTTAGGATATTTTTCCATGTATTCTTTCATGACCTGGGCGCATTCTTCTGGCGTTGCATCGAGATCCAGTTGAGCTGTTCCTATCTTCTTATATCCAGCAGCACCAGCATGACAGTGAGCCTCAAGGAATCCAGGATAAACAGAGTTCTTACCATAATCATAAACTTTGGTATGCTCATCACATAATTCCCTTGCAACTTCAGCTGAACCTACATAGATGATTTTATCTCCCTTTGCTACTACAGCCTCGGCATAAGGTTTCTTTTCATCCATTGTTATAACGTTACCAAGTACGAGCATGTCTGCCTTATTCATAATATCCATAACTGTTTCCTTCTTTTTCAGTTAAAATTCTTCAATAATTTTAATATAAAATATTGCTATTTGCTATATTAATTGATGTTTTGAGATTGGATGAGTTCTCTTTTTGGGCTCTACGAATAGTAGGTTGCTCTCTCAAAATACCTGCTATATCTTTACGTCAGAATAGGGGTGATATATGAATCAATATGTTACTGGTACGTTGATAAAGAAATTACGAGAACAGAGAAAACTGACTCAGCTTCAATTAGCAGAGAAATTGAATGTAACAGATAAGGCCATCTCAAAATGGGAGACTGGTCGAGGTTATCCAGATATTTCATTTATTGAACCTTTGTCCTCTGCTCTAGGAGTATCTATAGCCGAGCTGTTTTCTGGCAATGATGTTGTGAATACCAATAGGAATTTCAATATGTTGAATGTGAAAGCTCACGTCTGTCCTATCTGTGGCAATTTTATAATGAGTCCTGGAGAGGCTGTTATCAGCTGTTGTGGCCTGAATCTATCTCCTTTGGAAGCGGAAGAAGAGTGTGAATTAGACAATGTGGGACTAGAGAAAATAGAAGATGAGTACTATGTGAAAATAGACCATGAAATGAGCAAGAATCACTACATCTCATTCATCACAGCAATCAGGGACGATGGTTATGATATCAAAAAGCTGTATCCAGAAGGTGAGGCCTCTGCCTATTTTAAGATCCGAGGAACTAGGTTTCTTTACTATTACTGTAACAGGCATGGCCTTTTCAAGGTGTCTTTGAAGCAAAGGGGAAAATAGACTATTTCACATATGTAATTCGATAATAATGAGATTCTTTTTCTCATTTATTGAAAGATTTTATGAATCAACAGAAATCACTTGAAGAATTATATAACATATGTTACATAACAACTGTTATATAAGGAGGGATAATGCCACCTAGCATTAAATTCCAGAAAGAGTTCATCATTCAGGCTGCATTGAATATTGCTAGAAGGAAGGGAATAGATGCCGTGACCGCGCGAGAGGTTGCACAGGAGATGAAATCCTCTCCAAGGCCTATTTTCTCTTACTATGAGAGTATGGAACAGCTGAGAAGAGATGTCTTTGAGGCTGCCAAGAAATGTTATAGAGCGTATATCGAAGAAGGCCTTGCCGGACCAATTCCGTTTTTAGGTGTTGGTCAGAGGTACATCGAGTTTGCCAAGAAGGAGCCTGAGCTTTACAAGCTTTTGTTCTTGACGAAACCAGATGGAGCAGTTGGTGGTGCTATGGAGGCTCTTGAATATACTCAGGATCTTGTAAGACCTTCGCTTATGAGCATCTATAACATCGATGCCCATGCAGCTGATTGCTACTTCAGAGATCTTTGGTTGATGTCATTCAGTTTTGCGACATTGATAGTTACTGATGACTGTCCATATTCGGATGAAGAGATGAGTGCAGTCTTCTCCGAAGTCAGTCTTTCAATTTGCAAAGCTTATAAGGAGATACCTGGTCTTGTAGAAGGAAACTATGACAAGGATGCTATTTTCAGGGAGCTTGTAAAGAAGTAGGAGAGGTCAGAATGAGTTCTTTGAATGAATTTCTGCTGTGTCCATTCTGTGGAGGAAAAACGAGGACACAGTACAATGCAGATACGGTATTAAAAGCATTTCCTCTTTACTGCCCAAAATGCAGAAGTGAGTGTGAAATTGAATTCGAAAAGGGAAGAATAACAAGAATAAATAAAGTGCCAGACGCAAAGACGCAGTGCAAAGCCAAATGAATGCTTCGCACTGCTTTTTTTATTAGTAGTGAAAAAGGAGAAATATATGAATTCACTGAAAAAGATACAGAAAATTGTTAACATCATGAAAGTTGTAACGTCAATTATATTTGTTAGCGATGTTGCCACAATTGTTATTTGCATACCAGCATTTCTGGTTATCCTGTTCTGGGGCAGCCAAATTTTATCATCTATCAGTCAGATGGCAATATCATTAGCCGGGAAGGAAGTTGTAATTGGAAAGGCAACGGCATTGGCAGCTGTATGCGTTCTTCTTGTAAATTGTGCATCAAGCGCTTTGCTATGCCACTTTACTTCCAGCTATTTAAAAAAGGAGATTGCCACAGGAACTCCTTTCACACAAGAATGTGCAACTGGCCTGTTTCATCTAGGTATTCTATTCATACTGCTTCCAATAGGTACCTCTGCAATCTGTTCGATTGGATTATCGATCTTGGAAAATTTCTATCCAGGACTTGAAAGGTTGTCCATGGGGGATTTTTCTACTATCTATATTGGCCTGATGCTTCTACTTATCTCCCTTATCTGTCGCAGTGCAACAGAGATTCAGAGCGATATGACGCTGAAATAAGGGTATGGAAATGAATGCAGTTGTATATGTTCACGGGAAAGGTGGCTCTTCATCTGAAAGTGAATTCTTCAGGTCATTTTTCCAAGATGCTGATGTTTTTGGACTGGATTACAAGGGGTCAACCCCATGGGAGAGTGGAAAAGATATCCACTCTTCTATAGCTGAGCTTTCAAAAAGTTATAGCAATATCACTGTTATTGCAAACAGCATCGGAGCTTATTTTTGCATGAATGCAGAGCTCAATTTACTCGTAAAGAGAGCCTTCTTCATCTCTCCAATAGTGGATATGGAAAGACTTATCAGTCAGATGATGAAGAAGGAGAAAGTAGATGAACAGGAATTGAAAAGAAAAGGTGTTATAGCAACTGAATTTGGTGAGAATCTCTCTTGGCACTATCTCTGTTATGTTAGGAGCCATCCTATAAACTGGAGAGTTCCGACAGAGATTCTTTATGGAAGACAGGATGAAATAACAGAATATATGACCATTTCAGAGTTTGCAGCACAAACTGGCTCTGGAGTGACGGTAATGCAAAATGGAGAACATTACTTCCATACAGAGGAGCAGATGGCTTTCCTCTCAAGATGGATTAGATCACGTTTATAGGGGAATAAAAATGAGAGTATTAGTTTTAAATGGAAGTCCAAAGAAAGGAAATAGCGATACTATCAAGATGACCAAAGCCTTTCTTGAAGGTATGAAGGATAAGGGAGAGCAGGATATTACCATTATCGATGTTATAGATAAGCATATCGAATTCTGCAACGGCTGCTTTAATTGTATGCTCAATGGTGGAAATTGCATCCATGATGATGACATGAGAGAGATCCTTGAGAGGATTCTTGAGAGTGACCTTCTTATCTGGAGTTTCCCTCTTTACTGTTATGGGATGCCTGCACCATTGAAGAATCTTCTGGATAGGACTTTGCCTCTTTCCTCTTTGGCAATGCAAAAGGTCAATGGAAGATATGAGCACGTGGCCCAGTCCGATTTCTCACATCTCAGATATATCATGATATGTGGCTGTGGTTTCCCAAACAGTAAAATGAACTTCGAACCTGCCGTGAGGCAGTTCGAGTTATGCTTTCCTTGCAATCATACAATCATAACTGTCCCAGAGAGCCCTATGTTCAGTGCGAAGGAGGCTGATATCGTTACTCTTCCAAAGCTTGAAGAAATCAGAAGGGCGGGTAGGGAATATGCAGAAAAGCAAATGGTTTCTCCCTCTCTGATAGATGAGATAAAAAAGCCAATGATTTTGGAAGAACAGTATGCTGCAATTGTAAATGGGAGTGTTGGAAAATGAGTAATATGATTGCCTTCTGTGGTCTTGACTGTGAACTTTGTGAAGCAAGACTGGCAACCGTCAACGATGATGAAGTTATGAAAGAAAAAGTTGCAGAGCTCTGGTCCAATTTGAATGGAGTACTGATCAGACCAGAGGAGATTAACTGTACTGGATGTAGAGTGGACGGTGTTAAGACGAAGTTCTGTGAGTCTCTTTGTGAGATCAGAATCTGTGCAAGAAAAAAACAGTTAGAAAACTGTGGAGCCTGTGAGAAGTTTGAAGAGTGCGAAAAGCTCTCAATGATAACTAATAATAATACTGTCGCATTAAACCGTCTTATCGATTATAGGAATAGTTTATGAATAACAAAAAAACAGAAGAAAAGGATTTCCCTTTATCTCTGTATATGAGTCTTTTATTTTTACATGATGAGAAGACAGTTGAAAACATGTTGGCATTGCTAGAACTAGAACACTCAAAAGAAAATAATTGCACATTGAAAATACACTCAGAAAAGGATGCAATAAGTATTTGAAATCAATATTAGCCTGTGAAACTATAGGCAGTGTGGAAATGACATAGCTGTGGTAGAACCTGAAGTCGTTTTGTAATATGTTAAGGAACATCTATAGCTACATCCTCTCCTTTACTGTCCGGAGAAAACAGAGGTCTGTTCTGATAAATAGTTTTTGTAATACAAAGTTAATTTCTTACTAGAGCCTCATACTCATCAACTAACCTTTTAAGTTGTTCTGAGGCAAAGTCGTAGGTTGACTGGTCATATGGATCTACCCCTGCCAATTGCAGTAGTTCATCTATTGATCTGGAGTTTCCTGCTTTGAGAAATTCCTTGTAGGAGTCGATGGCTGGCTGGCCTAGGGTGAGGATACGATCGACGATAGCAGCTGCATAGACTGATGATGTGGCGTATTGGTAGACATAGTAGTCATAGTAGAAGTGGTCGAGTCTGACCCAGTCAGTTCCGTATTCATCTGGTACATCAAGACTTGGATAGTATTCTCTGAAGAGCTCTACGAACTTGGACTTCATATCATCGGCTGTCAGGTAATCGCCAGATTCTATGGTCTTGTAGCACCAATCCTCAAATTCAGAATAGATGCACTGGCGAACGATTTTGCCGTTAAAGAGGTCTATTATGAGTGTCTCTAGCCAGAAGGTCTTCTCGTCCTTGGTTTTTGCATTTTCTAGCATATAGTTGTAGAAGAGGAACTCGTTGACAATAGCGGCGACTTCATGTGTGAACAGGGTAGGGTTCTGATTGAAGTAATGCTGGCTTGAACTGGAGAATTGGTAATAGCATGAATGGCCCATTTCATGGACAAGCGTACCAGTGTAAGTCTCGCTTCCGTTAAAGTTAAGCAGAACGTAAGGGAAGGTAACAAGCCCCTTGGCAGTAGTGAAAGCACTGTTATCCTTTGTATCACTCGGGTACACATCAACATGGCTGTTTGTGACGACTTGGTCAAATTTCTCCATGTAGTCGTTGCCAAGTACCTTGATGGCCTCTCTGCCGGTGTTCACTGCGTCTTCGTAGCTGACCTGCTTTGGTGTATATCCATTGCTTGCAAGATATATATCGGCAACCTTAAGCTGATCAAAGCCCAGCTGTTGTCTCTTTATCTCGTGATAACGCTCCATCTCAGGGGCGATTGAACGGCCAAACTTAATTATGTTGTTGTAAAGGTCAAGAGTTACACCGGTATCATCCAGAGCCTTCTCTAAATAGTTGTCATACCCGTCTATCTCTGATTCTATGCAGTTGCTTCTGATGTAGTTCTCAAGAAGCCCAGCATAAGTATTATCGTACTGGTCATAAACACTGCAGCGCAGAAGCAAT
>JAILRW010000019.1 GCA_024698005.1 Sphaerochaetaceae bacterium
TACATCAGCCTGATAGTGGTTGTACTTTGGCCATACAGAGAGCTTTGTTGGAACCTGGCCGTTGTATCTGATTACATGTGGGAGGATGATACCACAAGCATAACCGTGTACACAGTGGAACTCAGCACCAATCTTGTGAGCCAAGGAGTGAGCCATACCGAGGAATGCATTAGCAAATGCCATACCTGCAATTGTTGCTGCATTGTGCATCTTCTCTCTTGCTTCAAGGTCGTGAGCACCATCCTTGACGGCTCTTGGCAGATACTGGAATACCAGCTGGATTGCCTTGAGACAGAGACCGTCTGTGAAGTCGTTTGCCATGACAGAGACATAAGCCTCGATTGCATGAGTAAGTACATCAAGACCAGTCATTGCAGTTGCCTTGGCAGGAAGGTTAGTTGTGAACTCTGCATCGACAATTGCTACTGTTGGAGTAAGAGAGTAGTCGGTGAGAGGGTACTTCTTACCGTTTGCCTTATCGGAGATAACAGCAAATGGAGTAACTTCAGAACCAGTACCAGAAGTAGTTGGGATACAGATGAGCTTGGAATGCTTGCCGAGCTCTGGATACTTGAATGCTCTCTTTCTGATATCCATGAACTTCTGCTTGAGATCATCGAAGTTTACTTCTGGATGCTCGTAGAAGAGCCACATACCCTTTGCTGCGTCCATGCTGGAGCCACCACCGAGTGCGATGATTGTATCAGGCTTGAATGCCTCCATGAGCTCAACACCCTTCCTTACAGTAGAGATATCTGGATCTGGCTCGACATCACAGAAGAGCTGTACAGAAACAGGGTTTCTTCTGAGATTGAGCTGCTCTGTAATCTTGTTTACAAAACCGAGCTCTACCATTGAACGGTCAGTTACGATAAATACCTTATTTACATTTCTGCAAGCCTGCAGATATTGGATTGAATTTCTCTCGAAATAGATCTTTGATGGGACCTTGAACCACTGCATAGTGTTCCTCCTCTTACCGACCTTCTTTACGTTGAGAAGGTTGACTGCAGAGACGTTACCGCCGATAGAGTTTCTTCCATAGGAACCACAACCAAGGGTAAGTGATGGTAGGAATGAGTTGTATACATTACCGATACCACCGAAGGTTGATGGAGAGTTCCAGATTATTCTCATGGCCTTTACCTTCTCGCCGAAGGCATCTGCCATTGCCTGCTCCTTGCAGTGAATTGCAGCAGAGTGGCCAAGACCATTGAAATTGACCATTTCAGCGGCCTTCTCAAAGCCTTCCTTGTCATCCTTTACCTTGAAAATGGCAAGAACAGGGGAAAGCTTCTCTCTTGAGATAGGCTCTTTTGGTCCTACTGCCTTACATGGTACGCAGATTATAGATGTGTCCTCAGGGATTGTAACGCCTGCCTGCTGGGCGATCCAGAATGCACTCTTACCAACGATATCGGCATTGAGCTTTGCATTCTCAACTCCATCATCACCTTCAGCCTTGCCAAACATATATCTTGAAAGCTTTGCTTTCTCTTCCTTGTTGACAAAGTATGCCTTGAATCTCTCAAAGAGCTTTACAGCACCATCATAGATGTCTGCATCGATGATAGCAGCCTGCTCGGATGCACAGATCATTCCATGGTCAAAGGACTTGGAAAGAACGATATCATTTACAGCCTGTTCGACATCAGCACTCTTGTTGATGTATGCAGGAACGTTACCTGCGCCTACGCCCATTGCTGGCTTACCACAGCTGTAAGCTGCTGTAACCATTGCGTTACCACCAGTTGCAAGAATAGAAGCAACACCTGGATGGTGGATAAGAGCTGTGGTTGCATCCATGGATGGAGTTTCGATCCACTGGATACAGTTCTCAGGAGCACCAGCTGCTACTGCCGCATCTCTAATTACAATTGCAGCAGCCTTTGAGCACTGCTGTGCACTTGGATGGAATGCAAAAATAATTGGGTTTCTGGTCTTCAGACAGATGAGTGCCTTGAAGATTACAGTAGAAGTAGGGTTGGTAACTGGAGTCATTGCAGCAATTACACCCATTGGGTCTGCAATCTCCGAAATACCTGTGACAGGGTCATTAGAGATGACGCCAACAGTCTTGAGATGGCGCATATTGTTAACAACATATTCACAAGCAAAAAGATTCTTTGTTGCCTTGTCTTCAAAGACACCTCTATGTGTCTCATCAATCGCAAGCTTTGCAAGAGTTCCGTGGTTGTCAAGTCCAGCTACTGAACACTTTGCAACGATGTAGTCTACCTGCTCCTGATTTAGAGCGAGGAACTGGTCAAGTGCGACTGTTGCCTTGTCTACAAGTGCGTTGATCATTTCAGGAACATTAATTTCCTTCTTGTCTTCCATGTTCTCCTCCAATGGAAAGAGTAGAGTCTTTCCAAATATGTAACATTATTGATAAAAAAATAACTAATTACGTAACTTATTGCAATACAAATATTTATTTTCTTTAATTCCAATTAAATAACAAAAATAAGTCATTAAAGGGAAAACTGTTGTTTATTTTTATTAATATTATCATTTAATAAAATAATATGAATATAAAAATATTAATAACACAAAAATGAAAAATATATTGCTAAATAAATGAATCTAAAGACTTTATAATGTGTTTTATGGTATTAATATGTGAAATATTCATTTAAATCTATTTTTCTACTGTCAATTCTTTCGATGATATTCATTGTTTATAAATAGAATAAGTGGATGTACTCATTGCAAAATAATGTTTTTTTACAAGTTTTCCTATGTATCAAAAACTGAAAAGTCGTTACAACTATGACGGAGTTCAAAATGCACATATCTTCGCTTGTTAAAGAGCTTTTTATTCTTACTATCGCAACTGCAATAATTGCGGTTGCTGTATTCTTCTTCTTGATCCCAAGTCACGCTTCAGTAAGCAGTATCTCAGGTCTTGCAATCGTGCTAAGCAATTTCATTGCCTTGCCAATTTCAGCTATTACCATGATATTGAATGTTGCACTCCTCATAATAGGTTTTCTTACCTGTGGCTCACAATTTGGCTATAAGACAGTTTATACATCAATCCTTCTACCACTCTTCATTGGTCTATTTGAGTATCTACTTCCCAATTACACATCCCTCACAGGAGAAGCGACTCTTGATGTTGTCTGCTATATCTTTACAGTAAGTATTGGTCTTGCAATCCTATTTAACAGGAATGCCTCTTCTGGTGGTCTTGATATCGTTGCCAAGATTTTGAACAAGTACCTCAATATAGATTTGGGCAGAGCGATGTCCATAGCAGGAATGTGTGTAGCTCTATCTTCTGCTTTGGCATACGATTCCAAAACAGTGGTTCTATCTGTCCTTGGTACCTACCTCAATGGTCTAGTTCTTGACCACTTCATATTTGACCAGAAGCTCAAGAGGAGAGTCTGTATCGTTTCTCCAAAGGAAGAGGAGATAAGGAACTATATACTGAATGATCTTCACAGTGGGGCAAGTATCTATAAGGTAATAGGTGCTTATAGAATGAAGGAACACAATGAGATCATAACTATTGTGGACAAACATGAATTCCAGAAGCTAATGAACTACCTTGGCAAGGTAGATCCTCAGGCCTTCATTACCGTATATAAGGTCAGTGATATGCGCTATCAGTTAAAAAGCATGCCAGAAAGAGTCTTCTGATTTATTAAAAATCGTAGTGAGACCACATACTGATGATTTTGATGATCTTTTGTTCTTTATATATTTGATAAACCAATCTATGTTGGATGTTAATTCTTCTCGAGTAAGCACCACTTAGAGAACCTACCAGCTTTACGTAAGCTGGCGGGTTTTGAAAAGGATTGGCAGACAATAGTTCTATCAAGTTCCTGACTTTTTTCTCTAATCCTGCGGTTTTGATATTAGCCAGGTCCTTCAATGCATTTTTGGTAAAGACAACCTGGTAACTCACCATTC
>JAILRW010000020.1 GCA_024698005.1 Sphaerochaetaceae bacterium
GATAAAAACACTGCTTGAAGTCTTGAAAAACAATTTTCCAGATGGTGGTACCCTGATCGCAGAGCAGAATTGTAAACTGATGCAGAAAAATGAAAAACACCATGATACGGTCAAAAACACAAATGCTCATTTTATGTCAGGAACCGACTCTGGCCAGGAGATTGCGGACTTAACCGAAGGTATACGTCTCGTAGAGGAACACAGCTTTAATGAAGAAATGAGAAAGTACAGCATTCGCGGCAAACTCTTTGCCACTCTTCTTCCAAAAATGAATGACCGGTGGGCAACGTTCCAATGGGGTTAATACAAGCAAAAAAAATAAGCGCCTGGGATGATCAGTCCCAAGCGCATTTAATCTCAACCCCGTCCAGAGACGTTAATCGAAACATTCCGGCGGGTTAAATCACTTCAACGTGAACTTGAAATAACTATTGTACTTCTCATTCCCATTTTTTCCGAAGGGGGTGCATTTAGGGGGTGTATCTGGAATTAAGCTAAGAACTCGGCAGATTGTAGCCAGGGAGAGATCGATATATAATAAGTTTAATAAACGTAGTGGCAAAGGGTTCTTTGCAGAAGGCTTTTAAAGGAAAGACCTGTTTTTAAGAGGCAAAAGAGAGATATCGCTGCGCTCAAGAGTACAAGAAACAGAAAGAAACCATGAGGGAGATGCAAAACGGTACGGATTTGAAGGACCTGCGTTTGAATCCGCCAGGAGGAAAAAAATGAACTGTGAGATCAAAAAGAAAAGCGGGATGAGAAGGTGGATGAGCGGCTGCCTGGCATTTGTGATGCTTTTGTGCATGGCGACGATGACAGTCTCGACAGAAGAGGCAAAGGCTAGGGACGCATCGGACAGCGCGCGGTCCGGAGCAGAGGAGGAACTTCTGGTCATAGAGACCGACATTCTTGAACAAAACGAATTTGGAAGCGCAACCCTGTCCATTGGATCCATGGAGCTTCTGGATGCCGGATTTTCCTTTGGCGATACGGTGGATGTGATATTTGAAAACGGAAGTGAATATATCGATATTCCATTTCTGAGCGGCTATTATGTGAAAAGGGGCGATCCTCTTTTGCTCATTTACGGACAGGAGGCACATCCCTTTGTGGCGATCAATTACGGTCGGATTTTCGAAGCGGCGAATCTCTCGAAGGGAATGAAGGCCGAAGTGAGAATGCATGAGAAGGGGAAGGCCGCGGACATTCAGAGGCTCAACAACCTGGAATATACCAATGAAAGGACTGATTATGCGGAGTTAGAAAATGCAGAGTTTGCCAATGCAAGAGAGATCACGGTCGGAAAGCTGAAGCCGGGAACGCTCTTTCGCTCCAGCAGTCCCTTTAGCAATGAGATCGGGAGGGCAAAATATGTCGCAGCTTTTATTGAAGAGCAGGGGATCCGGACCGTACTGGATCTGGCAGACGATGAAGAAAAGATCAGCGGCTATGCAGATATACCGGACGCCTCTCAGAAGCTTTTGGATACCGGCAGCGTAATACTGAACAGGATGACGGCGGACTATCTGTCTGAGGAATTCGAGACAAAGGTAGCGGAAGGGCTGACGGAGATGTCCTTAAGGGAGGGGCCCTATCTCGTCCAATGCCTCGAGGGCAGGGACCGCACAGGATTTGTCTCGGCTCTTCTGGGCGCGCTGGCCGGAGCGGACTTTGAGGAGCTGGAAGAGGATTTCATGCTCTCCTATAAAAATATATTCAAAATTACAAAGGAAGACGCCGAGCGTTACGACTTGATCATCAGCAGCTACTTTGTGCCGGTGTATACAGCGATCACAGGGACCGGGGACAGAAACCTTTCAGGCAATGAAATGCAGCAGGCCGCCCAGGCATATATGGAAAGGATCGGTATCACGAAGGAAACCATAGAAAAGCTGAAGGAGCGACTGCTAAACTGAGTGCGAATAAGGCAGGGAGAGATTTTACTGGATTATAAAAAGATTTCTCTACCTGAAAGATTGTGTCGAAGAATGAAATTCCAGAAACAGAGCCCAGATACAACAAAAGCAGCCTCTAGGACTGCTTTTGTTTTTAACTTTGTATCAAAGTTATTGGTTAAGGTTGCGGATGACTGGACTTGAACCAGCATAGCCTTTCGACCACTAGCACCTCAAGCTAGCGTGTCTACCAATTCCACCACATCCGCATATTGGTAGCTGCTTAAAAGCAACGAATAACAAAATAGAACAAAGAAAATATTTCGTCAATACTATTTTGGACAGTAGGGTATGTTTAAGTTTGTATAATAGTAAATACATTATGGTATGCTTCAAAACTATATAGGAGATTCTATGAAAATACTTGTTCTTGGTGGAAGCGGAAATATCAGTAGAGCGATAGTAAAGGAGGCTTTGAAGAAAGGCCATGAAGTTACTATCTTCAATCGAGGATACAGAAAGGTCGGTTTTGAAGACAAGGTCGAAGTACTGATAGGTGACATCAAAAATACTGATGGATTCAGAAAAATCATGAGTGGAAGGGCTTTTGATGTCGTTATCGATATGATCTGCTACGATGAAGAAGATGCAAGATTCATAGTTGATGTCTTCAAGACAAGTGCTAAACAACTTATCTTCACATCATCATCAGCCTGCTATGCACATCCATTCAAGAGCATGCCTGTTGTGGAAGAGGCAGAATCTTTACGCTCTGATAACACGTTCCCATACGGATTTAATAAGGCAAATATGGAACGCTATCTTTATTCAGTAATGGATAGTGGTCTTATTCCTATTACAATAATTCGTCCATCTCTTACTTTTGGAGAAGGTTGTAGCAACATGGGCGTACTTAGGCAGAATAGAAATATCGTAGATAGAATAGAGAAGGGCAAGCCTCTATTGCTTCCAGGTGATGGAACTGCAGTCTGGTCTTTTACCTTTACTCCAGACCTTGCAAGAGCTTATATCCTTTCCTGTCTGAATCCTAATACATATAACAAGTATTACCACGTCTGCTCATCAGAACTCTTGCTCTGGAAAGATTTGTATCTCACTTTTGGACGTATTCTAGATAAGGAGGTAAAGCTCTGCTACCTTCCGACCGACATGCTATATGAAGCTGATCCTCAGCTCTTTGGCCATTTTTACTTTGAAAAGCAATTTTCAAACTACTATTCAACTGAAAAGTTCAGAAATGATGTTCCTGAATGGAAGATTGAGATATCCCTCGAAGAAGGTCTGAGACATCAGATAGAGTGGTGGGAAAATTCCAATTATCCACTCAGTGAAGAAAAGGATGTTCTTGAGGACAAGTATTGCGCCTTCTATGAGAAATTCAAGCAGGCAATTGGCTCTCTATAAGCGATTATTGCCCAAAACTTGAAAATCACTATTGACAGTTTTTCATCTTTTGGGCAAGATAAACATCGTTGTATGGCGAGATAGCTCAGTTGGTAGAGCAACCGGCTCATATCCGGTCGGTCGAGGGTCCGAGTCCCCCTCTCGCTAAAGAAACCCAAAGCAGAAATGTTTTGGGTTTTTCTTTTCCTCTTCAATTATTCATTCATTTTCCTATATAATGGGCAGGGCGTGTATTTAGGCACACATACCTTAGGAGAATCAATATGTCTGAAAGAAAGCTTCTGGTCATCAATCCAGGCTCTACAAGTACAAAGATCAGTCTTTTCAGTGAGAGAGAAAACCTGTTCACCGAAAGTGTTTTCCATGATGCACCAGAACTGATGAACTATCCTACAGCAAATGACCAGCTTCCAATGAGGAAAAAGGTCGTTATCAGTATACTTGAAAAGCACGGCTATTCTCTTTCTGATGTTGATGTATTTATTGGCCGTGGAGGCTGTGCCTACTCTCAGAAATCAGGGGTTATGGTTATTGATAAGACTTTAAGAGATGACACAATGAATGATGTAGGTGGCAGTGACCATCCTGCTAAGCTTGGTGTCATGATGGCCTATGACTTTGGAACAGAGTTCAATAAGCCCATGTTCACAGTTAATCCAACAAATGTGGACGAGTTCATCCCTGAGGCTAGAGTGACTGGTATCAAGGGGCTTTATAGAAGAGCTCAGACACACGCACTCAATCAGAAAGCAACTGCAAGAATGCATGCTGAAAAGAATGGTAGGAAGTATGAGGATATGAACCTTATTGTCTGCCATATCGATGGAGGAATCACAATAACTGCCCATGAGAAGGGTAAGATGATCGATTCCACAGAAGGTGCTGGTGGTGATGGTCCTTTTTCTCCAACTCGTCTTGGCTCAATTCCAATCATAGAGGTCCTTATCTTCTTGAAAGACCATTCAATTGAAGAGATGCATGATATGTGTTCAAGAGATGGAGGTTTTGTAAGTCACTTTGGAACAAGTAACTCAGATACGATACACAAGAAAGTAGAAGAGGGTGACAGGCATGCAACTCTTGTCTGGAATACAGTGATCTATCAGATTTCCAAATCAATCGGTGAAATGGCCTGTGTACTGAAGGGCAAGGTCGATGGAATCCTTCTAACCGGTGGTCTTGTAAGATTCAGTGATATTGTTGAGGGAATAGAGGATAGATGTAGTTGGATTGCCCCTGTTTCAGTCTATCCTGGAGAGGTCGAACAGGAGGCAATGTGCTACCCCGTTCTGGATGTGCTTGATAAGAAAAGAGAGGCAAACGTCTATACAGGTAAGCCTGTCTTTTCTGGTTTTGACTTCATCTGTTGATCATATTATAGATTCTTACAACCTTATAGCCTCTCTTCTCATAGAAAGTCCTAAGTTCTTCAGTCAAGCAGAAAAGATATGGAGTGCTGATTTCATTTAATATGCTAGAGGCCAAATTCTGGTTTTTAAAAGCTCGATCAGTTGCAAGAGAAACTATTTGTCTGTTTCCTTTTACTGTGTATGCTGCTGATGTGATTTTTTCTTCCATCTTACATACAAAGAAAAGCTCCCCATAATCTCGTCTTTTATCAAGATATTCTTTGTCGACAGAAAAAGGGGTTTTCTCTTCATAGAACTCAGAAAGCTTTTCTGAAAGGTTGGAATCTAGGAAAGAAAGAGTACCTTCAGCTTTTTCTCTCTTCATCAAATAGCGTCTTTCTCTATTGACTGAGGATGGATAGATAAAATGTTTTATATCCATATCATCGATGAAAGATGAAATATCTACTTCCTTTTCATCACTGATTGCGTAGAGAAATGAATTGAAAATAACAAAAATAGAAGCACCCTCCCTGAAAACCTTTGCGCTCTCAGGTAGGGTGTAGAAGGGGAGAATAAGGTGGCTTTCTTTTGAGAAATCCACCTTGAAATCAGAAATCATTTCCATTTTATAGGTAATCGAAATATTTGGAGTCTGTACTCATTACCCAATCAATCTTGTTGAGCTTTTCCTTGTAGGACTCAAGACTTCTCCAGAAAGCGAAGAATTCTGGGTTCTTCTGGTAAGCTTCAGCATAGATTCTGGAAGCTTCTGCATCGGCTTCACCCTTGATTTTTTCAGCTTCTCTATAAGCTTGGGAGATGATATTCTTCCTGTCATTCTCAGTCTTACCTTGCCACTGTGCAAGCTGGCCTCTACCATATGAACGGTAAGCTTCTGCAATCTGATTTCTTTCCTTGATCATCCTTGTATAGACAGATTCAGTAAGGTCATCAGAATAGCGTATCTGACGGATGATGATATCCTCAAGTGTAATACCATAGGTTTCAGTAAAGCCGGAAGCAATCTCAAGAATCTTATCAGAAAGACCATTTCTACCGATAGAAATCTTTTCCTGGGTAGTATTTGTCTTTGTGAGACTTCTAAGTGTCTCAGCATCCTCAACTGAATCTACAGATGAAACATCTTCCTCGAATCTGATATCGTTGATTCTATTTGAACTTCTTACCGCTTCAGAAAGATAGTTTTCTGAAATTACAGTTCTGATAGTTGAGTCAATGACATCATTGAGTCTTCCACGTCCTGATTCAATTGTTGATACAGTTTCGTAGAACTTCTTTACATCGGAGATGTACCATCTTGCTGTTGCATCTACCCAGATGAACTGGTTCTCTTTAGTTGGTATTCTCTGTGCATCACCATCCCAGGAAAGAAGCTTCTTAGGATATCTGACTACATTATCAGTAACTGGCATCTTGAACTTGAGACCAGCTTCTGTCTGTGTGTCTACTATCTTACCAAACCTTGTGACAATGCACTGTTCTCCCTCTGAAAGGACATAGAATGGGCCCAAGATAACAAAGAGGACAAGAAGGGCAACAATTATTACAGCTGCTGTAATTAATTTTTTCATAGTGCACCTCCCATATTCTTTACAGGAAGGAAGTTTTCAAGCTTAGAATCGATAATTGTAAGCTTTCCACCATCTTCAGTAAGTACTTCGTTCATTGTTTCAAGATAAAGTCGAGTCTTGGTAATATCAGGACTCTCTTCATATGCTTCTCTAACTGAGTCAAAACGATCAGCATCACCACGGGCTTCATTTACACGTTCAGCGGCATAACCCTTGGCCTGGAGTATCATCTTGCTGGATTCACCCTGTGCTGATGGAATTTCCTTGTTATAGTACTCCTTACCTTCATTGATGAGTCTGTTCATGTCCTGGATTGCCTTGTTGACATCCTCAAATGCATCCTGTACAGACCCCTTAGGAGGCACGATATTCTGAAGCTTGACAGTAACAATCTGGATACCAAATTCATATCTGTCAAAAATCTTCTGCATCTTTTCCTGTGCTTCGATCTCTATCTGGGTTCTTAGGTTTGTCATTACAGAGAGAATTGGCAAATCTCCTACAAGCTCATTCATTACGCTCTGTGAGATATCTCTGATAGTTGTTTCTCTGTTCTGTACCTTGAAAAGCCAATTCTTTGGATCATTGATCTTATATTGGACAATCCACTCAACATCGACAATGTTTAGATCACCTGTAAGCATCAAGGATTCATTCTGTAAGCTTGTTGCTCCCTTCAGGGAAGTGCCAGAAGCATCATTTGCTCTGTACCCAAATGTCAAAGTTTGTACAACTTGAGTTGGGATATTATATGCCTTTTCAATTCCAAAAGGCATTTTGGTCTGCAAGCCAGGGCCGACAGTTCTTTGATACTGTCCCATCCTTAGGATTACTGCCTGCTCGGTCTGGTCTACCACGAAGAAGCAGGATAGTGCTGTGATTGCAATCAGAACAAGTACTACCAGTGCTATTATAATCTTCGGGGAGATGGAGAATGGGTTGGCAGACCTGACTACTCTCTCGTCTCTATCATCCATATTTTTTACTCCTGTAATTGAAAAGTAATCATAAATGAATACAAAAGAAAGAGTAAAAATCAAATCTTTCCAAGTTATAGTATTTTTTCCATCAATGAACTAATATTCATCTATTAAGAATTAAAGATAGGGGAGAATACGTCCGTGAAGAAAAGACTTATCACATCAGCTCTTCCATATGTAAACAATATTCCGCACCTTGGAAACCTTACCCAGGTTCTCAGTGCCGATGTCTTTGCACGATACTGCCGCTCAGCAGGATATGAGACTATGTATGTCTGTGGTACCGATGAATATGGTACAGCAAGTGAGACAAGAGCTCTCAAGGAGGGTGTTACTCCTAGAGAACTCTGTGACCATTACCATGCAATTCATAGAGATATCTACAAGTGGTTCAATATTGCTTTTGATTACTTTGGAAGAACTTCAACTCCTAACCAGACTGAGATTGTTCAGAGTATTTTCAAGAATGTAGACAAGAATGGTTATATCAGAGAACAGGAGATCGAGCAGCTCTATTGTCCAAAGTGTCAGCGCTTTTTGGCCGATAGATTTGTAGAAGGAACTTGCCCACACTGTGGCAGCGAAGGTGCTCGTGGTGACCAGTGTGATGCTTGTGGCACTCTTCTCGATCCAACTGAACTTGTAAATCCACGCTGTTCTGTCTGTGGAACTATGCCTGTTTCCAAGAAGACAAAGCATCTTTATATCGATCTTCCAAAAGCTCTTCCTCTATTCAAGCCATGGATGGAGAATGCAAGCAAGGAAGGTTTCTGGGCAAAGAATGCTATCCAGCTCACAAATAGTTGGGTCCGCGATGGCCTCAAGGAAAGATGTATTACTAGAGACCTCAAGTGGGGTATCCCTGTTCCTAAGGAAGGATATGAAGACAAGGTTTTCTATGTTTGGTTCGATGCTCCTATCGGTTATATCTCCATTACCAGCTGTGCAACTGAGAATTGGAAGTACTGGTGGCAGGATCCTGAAAACACAGAGCTCTTCCAGTTCATTGGTAAGGATAACATCCCATTCCACACTGTAATCTTCCCAATTTCTCTTCTGGCAACAGGGGAGAAGTGGACAATGCTTCATCACATGTCCTCAACCGAATACCTCAACTATGAGGGTGGCAAGTTCTCAAAGTCCAGAGGTGTAGGTGTCTTTGGTAACGATGTTCAGGAGACAGGAATTCCTGCAGACTGCTGGAGATTCTACATGTTCTACAACAGACCTGAGACAGGAGACGTAAACTTCTCATGGAAGGAGTTCCAGCAGCTCATCAATGGTGAGCTCATCGGCAACCTTTCTAACCTTGTAAACAGAACTCTTACCTTTGTATCTCGTTTCTATGATGGAAAGATTCCTGAAGGTGAACTTGATGAAGAGCTCGTAAAGGAGATGAAGGAAGCAGAAGAAAAGGTAACTGCACTTCTTGAAAGAGCAGATGAGAGAGATGCGCTCAGAGCAGTCTTTGCACTTTCCGATGTTGGTAACAGAGCATTCCAGGCAGGTGAACCATGGAAGGCAAGAAAAGAGAATCCTGAGAAGGCTGCAAGCCTTTTGAAGACTCTTTGCTACCTCATCAAGGATCTTGCAATCATGATCGAGCCATTCACTCCTTCGACAGCAGAGAAGATGCTTTCCTTCTTTGGCTGTGGCAAGAAGACCTGGAAGGATCTTGGAGTATTTGAAGGTCTTGAAAATATCAGCAATGTTTCTCTTCTTTTTGAGAAGCTTGAAGATGCAAGGATAGAGGAGCTTAGAAACCGCTATGCTGGCACTCAGGAAGATAGAGAAAGTGGTGCTGAAACTAAAGAAAGTAAGAAGGAAAAGAAAAATATGAGTAATGAAATTCCTGCTGATGAGACAATTGCTCAGCAGTTTGCAAGAAGAGTAACTTTGAAGGTTGCTAAGATTGTAGAAGTTGAGAAGCACCCTAATGGTGATATTCTCTATATCCTGAAGCTTGATTGTGGCGAACCAGAGTTGAGAACCATCGTTTCCTCAATTGTTCCATACTACAAGGCAGAGGAGCTCAAGGACCACAATATTGTTCTTGTTTCAAACCTCAAGCCAGCTAACTTCAGAGGCGTCAAGAGCTATGGTATGCTACTTGCTGCTTCCGATCCAGAGGCTGAAGAGCACACAACCTGTGAAGTTCTTTTCGCAGATGAGTTCGAGCCAGGTACAATCTTGGAGCTTGATGACCAGGGTGAAGTAGAGAAGGTCACAACCTATATCAAGCCAGATCACTTCTTCGCTATGCCAATCAATACTGTAAACGGTGTTGTTACAATTGATGGAAAGGGCGTTGGCTTCGGAGGTAAGTACCTCACAGCCAAGAAGTATCTTAATGGACCTGTTGGTTAATCGTTAAGAGACTTAAAATAGGGGCAAAGGTTATCCTTGCCCCTTAATTTTTATAATCTAATAAATTAATATTTAATCTTCTTTTGTTTCTTTATTAGTCAAGCTGTTCATTACGAGTGCCTTGAACTGGTCACCTCTGTCAAACTCGTTCTTGAAAAGCTCAAAGGATGCAGCACCTGGAGAGAGAAGAACAACTTGCATCTTGTTAGATTCATCTCTCATCAACTCGGCATTCTTCTTGGCAACATTGAAAGCTTCTTCCATACTTCTGAATGGTCCTGAGTATTTGATCTTATTCTTTTTTAATAAAGGAATGAGCTTCTTCTTTGTAAATGAGCCATCCAACAGAGTAACTGTAGAAGCTGTTCTTATAGCTTTCTGCATGCCGAGTGCTTTTAGTTCCTTATCAGTTCCTCCACAGATAAGATGAATTGAAAGAGGGAAGAGGTTATTGATAGAAAAAGAGACAGCTTCACTTATAGTTGCTGCGCTGTCATTTACATACATGATGTTGTCCTCAATGGCTACATTCTCAATTCTGTGAGGCATGCCTTTATAAGTGGATACTGCCTTGATGATATCCTTTTTATGGAAACCTAATATCTTAAGTGCTCTGAACGCACAGCAAAGCTCCCTATTGTGCTTAATGAAAGGATTGTATAGCCCAGGGAATAGTTTTGTCTTTTTTGATAACCCATGGGTATTCTGTGCAAAGAACTTCTTGATTCTTTCGTCGATCAGAATGTACCTGCAGTGAGGGCCAAACAACTTGAGCTTGTCATTCACATAACTGGAAATAGAATTATAAGCATTCTGATGGTCTGCATAGATACTTGTAAATATTGCAAGCTCTATGTTAGGCATATGACCATTCAATGCGATCCAGGTATCATGGACCTGCCAAGAGGATAGTTCACATACAACATACTCTGGGAGCTCTTCGTTCTCTCTTTTTCTTCTTTCAATTTCTTCAAGTACAGTGAATGCAGAAACACCTATATTTCCACAATATATGCTTCTCTTTCCCATCTGAGTCAGAGCGTGATGAATCGCAGCAACAGTTGTCGTCTTACCTTTTGTACCTGTAACACAGATAACTTTCATCTTCTTCACATCTTCACTATTGAAAAGATATGCAAAGTCATTAGAAAGAACCTTTGCAAGTGCTAGGTGAGGGTGGTTCTGTGGTATTGCGGGATTCTTGATAACGATATCAGCCCAACGGATATTATCCCTAGGATCTATATCTTCGAATACACATTGTATGCCTTTTCCTTCAAGTTCCTTGATCCCTTCGCCAAAAACTTCTCTCTTGGCAATGTCAGATATTCTTACAGTATTTTCAGGATTTTGAGCAAAGTAAAGCGCTGCAGCACGTCCACCACCATTGAGACCAAGGCCTAGCACTAGAATGTTCATTACTCTCTCCCTTTTAGATAATGGCTGCATGATAAGCAAACCTAAAAGTTACTATCTACTGAAAGTTTAAACTATAATGCCTATGTGTGGTTACATAAAATTTATTAGCAAACTCAAAAAGTATGTTTATAATATAAAAAATGATATAAGCCCCGATATGGGAGGGTGTCTCTACCAGGAACCAATGTAAATCCTGTTCCTATCATTCAAATTTTCTCTTATGGAGTTTTGAAATGAATGATTTTGTTGTAAAAGGAAATTTTGTTTGGAGTAAGAGTAGATATGAACTCAATTCTTTGAAGGATGGATACCTTGTTATCAAGGATGGAAAAATAGAAGATATTTCCTCCTCTCTCGATGATAAATATAGTTCATTCAAACTTCTGGACTATACGGGGAAAATTATTATTCCTGGTTTTTATGATCTTCATACCCATGCACCTCAGAACCATTTCAAGGGCCTTTTCATGGACTACCAGTTGCTCGACTGGCTCAACAAATATACTTTCCCAGAAGAGAGCAACTTCAAGAATGAAGAGTTTTATACTGTCGCATATGATGAGTTTGCAAGAGAAATAAAATATGGTGCTACTGTTGGTGTGGTTGCATTCTCATCAATTCATAGAATCGCAACCATGTACCTGATGGAGGCTCTCGAAAAGGCTGGTGTCCTTTCATATGTTGGTAAGGTCAACATGGATAGAAACTCCCCAGACTACTATATAGAAGATACTGATGAGTCAATCAGTGAAACAAGAAAGTGGCTAGAGGAGTGCAAGGAAAAGAAGTTCAACTTCACATATCCTATCATTACTCCACGTTTTATTCCTTCTGTAACTGACCGCCTTGCCATAGAGCTTGGCAAGATTGCCAAGGAAGGTGGCTATCCTGTTCAATCACATCTTTCAGAGAACATGAGTGAAATAAAATGGGTACAGGAGTTGTGTCCAGATAGCACAAGCTATGCAGATGCATATTTAAAGAGAGGGCTTTTAGGCGAAACAAAGACAATTATGGCCCACTGTGTCTGGTCAAAGATCAAAGAGGATGATCTTTTGAAAAATCCAAATGTATATGTTGCTCACTGTGCTGATTCCAATACGAACATCTATTCTGGAATTGCTCCAGTCAAATACTATCTTGATAATGAAATCAATGTTGGTATTGGTTCTGATGTAGCAGGTGGAAGCTCTCTTTCACTCTTCAGAGGAATCACCGATGCAATAAAGGCAAGCAAGCTGAGATATGCCATGTTCGAGTCTGATTACGGACTTCTATCATTCCCTGAAGCCTTCTATATCGCTACATTGGGCGGTGGTTCCTTCTTTGGCAATTGTGGTTCATTCTTCAAGGGATATGATGCAAATCTTGTTGTCCTTGAAGATGAGAAGGCTCTTATAGTACCAAGACTTACTTTGGAAGAAAGAGTAGAAAGGTACGCATATATGACGCCAGATAAGCCTTGTATGCACAAAATGGTGCGTGGAAACCTGCTATACTAATAAAAAATGGCGCATCCCCTTGACCCTATGTGGAAAAAGAGTGCATAATGCGATGCGTAAATTTACAAATTATAGCTATAAGGAGGGCATATAAATGCCTTGTGGTCGTAAGAGAAAGAAGCATAAGATTGCAACTCATAAGAGAAAGAAAAGACTTAGAGCTAATAGACATAAGCATAAGTAAGTTTCTTGATGCATAAATTGCTTAAAAGATCTGCAGGAGTCTACGGGCTCCTGTTTTTATTTCAAGAAATATGAAAGATTTTTTTCTGTTTCCTCTTCAAGGGTTGAGATATCGATACCAAGCAGCTTAGATACTTCACTGTATACATTCAATAGCTCATTCTGTTGGCTTGCTGAGACTTTCATATCCGTCTCAAGCACAAAGGGTAGCGTAACAAGTCTTTTTATATCTCTTGTTCTTAATGACCTTGGCCCCAATGAGATAGTTCCTCCCTGTTTCGAAAAAGAGTGAGCAACTTCATAGGAGCTAGTAAAGCCGTGAATCATAAAAGGAAAATCTATTCGATGATCTTTGAGTAGAGAGAGCATTTCATCTATTCGGCCAACTAGATGGAGAATGAACGGTCTTTGCTTCTCCTTTAGATAGGAAAGCATATCGTTCATGAATGCAATATCTTTTTCCTTGATAAATCTTCTATCAAGCCCGATCTCACCACATAATGCACCCTTATCTGCTTCAAGCGCTTTTATAACTTCGCTGCTGCAATTGCTTTCTGGAAATAGAAGGCCATAGGCCCTGTGTTCATACCTTTTCAAGCGCGGGTACTCTTCAAGGGATGACGAGGCCACTAAACAATTCTGATAATTTTCACCAATGTGTGCATGAGCATCGAACATATTAATAATTTATACCAAAGAAACAAGAATTACTGTACAAACTTCTTTCGAGCAGACAAAATATGTAAAATGCTGATATACCACTTGATACCAGAAGTTATTTCACTTCTACTTTATCTTATTACAACAATCTATGTACTAGGGGAGAAGGAGGTTCTCAGGAAAGAAGACAGAAGTAGATTTTTCCGTGTCGCAACCTGGGCAAGCCTTGCAATCATTCAAAATCTTTTTGCTTCTCTTCTGGTAATGGGTGTTCTCTTGTTTCCTTTGTGGCTCAACTATATCATGCAGTCTCTCTACTATATCTTTGTACTTTGTCTAGAAGTATCAATGTTCGATCTCGTATTTGGTACGATAAGGATATATACTCCCAATCAAAAGAGGATTGAATCTTTCTATATTGCATCACGAGTCATTGCTTTGCTAGGACTAATGCTCATCCTATTGAATTTAAAGACTGGTGAAATATTCTCTCTAGAAGGACCTGAGCAGATTTATGTTAGAGGCCCGCTCAATGTCATTTCTGCTGTTTCTGGCTCATTGATGATATTAATCGTCATTGTATCCTTCTTGCTTGAAAAGGATTATTTACCACCTCAGTTCATAAGAATTACTGGCTATATGCCACTGTTTACAGTTATTATCATGTTTATTCAGATATTTTTCAGAAATATGCAGCTAACAGGACTTATAAGCTTTGTTGTAGCATTCTTCTGGCTATTGAATATCGCCTCCAGCACCTTGCTTACAGACACTCTAACAGGTTTAGGCAATGACAAGCTTATGATGTCATCTCTGAGCTACTTCTTCGAAAAACATATTGAATTCAGCCTGTTTATAATCAACATAAGGAATCTTGAGAAGCTAAGAAGAGATCTTGGTTCAAGGACCACGGATAATCTGCTTATCAAGATTGCCAACAAGTTAAATAGCTACTCTGAAACTAGGCAGGTATTCAGGGTTCCCGATAAGGAAAAATTCACAATCTTCGGTCCTGCCCCCTCAGCAAATGATGCAAACATCTTTTGTAAACAACTTATAGAGGTCTTTTCTGAGCTATGGCATGTAGACAATTCCGATATAGCTCTGAGGACAGATATAACTATGATTCCATGTCCTGTCGTTGCTGCAGATGTGAACGAGCTTCTGAGGCTTTTCAACTACATTGGCTCGACCAGGTTTGTCTCGAATAATGAATCAAATAATGTAGTTTTCAATATCTGTGATCTCAAGATGAAGGAGAGGATATATAGACAGGAGTATGTGCTTTCCTTGCTTACCAAAACCCTAGAGAGTGGGGCAATGCTGTTTTCATTCCAGCCTATATTCAATATTGATGGAGTCTATGATGGTTATGCAGAATGTCTTGCCAGATTGTATGATCCAAAGACAAATATTTTGATTTCTCCTAAGGAATTCATTCCTATTGCTGAGAAAGAAGGGCTTATAAGGGATGTCGGAAAAGCAGGTCTTGAAGCGTCTTGCAAGATAATCAAAGAGGCTTTGGACAGTGGAATCGAAGCTCCTATCATCTCAGTTAATTTCTCTGCAAGACAGTTCTATAGAAAGAACATTGTCTCATCTGTTCTGGATATAATGGAGAAATATGGAGTTCCTTCAAAATATATCAAGATCGAGATTACAGAAAGTTACCTCATAGAGAACTTTGATATCATCAAGAAGGCTATGCTTGATCTTGGAAACAAGGGAATTGGGTTCTACCTTGATGATTTTGGTTCGGGCTATTCCTCAATATCCCGTTACCTTAATCTTCCTTTTGAGTGTATAAAGCTCGACCATACTCTTCTTGCTGCAGCCAATGGAAACGAGAGATCCGATATCCTTCTCAAAGCTATCATTCCTTGTTTCAAAGAACTCGGATACAAAATTATCTTTGAGGGGGTAGAAAAGAAGGAAATATTTGACTACGTCAAGCAGTTTGGTGATGTATCCATTCAGGGATTCTACTTCTCTAAGCCATATGATGTAGATGAATTTTGTAAACTGATTCGGGGCATGAATGAATAATATAACTCTTATTCTTTTATCATATTTGTTAATCATGAACATAATAGGATTTGTTCTGATGTTCATCGATAAGAGAAGAGCAACCAAGAATAAGTGGAGAATTGAAGAGAGAACTCTATTTCTTTTTGCGCTTTCAGGAGGGAGTATTGGCATCATTCTTGGTATGTATTCATTCAGGCATAAGACCAAACATTGGTCCTTCAAATATGGAGTGCCTCTTATCCTTCTTATTCAAATAGCATTAATCTTGTTATTGTTGTTTGAATTTTACTGATTATTGTTGTGAATATAACAAAATTTAAATTAATTTAACAAATTTAAATAAAACTATTGTTATAAACAATTAAAAAGTTATAAATTACATCTACATTTCAATCACTAGCTAGATGAAGGCTTCAGAACATACAATAGGACTGTTGCTGGATAGCACTCCGGAGAATCCCATACTGGGTACCGAAGGGGCAAGGGAAACAGTTGTTTCCTCAATCTCTCAGGTAAAAGGAAGGAGAATGGACCTTTTTCCACACTGTGGATTTGTCCTTCTGGAGAAGACGTGATGGATCAGATTCAGGAGGAAGGGCAATGGAAGCTCTAATCAATGTAATTTCATTCATCAACTCGAATATCCTTTGGGGTATTCCTCTTATTATTGCCATAATGGGCACAGGTCTGCTTCTAAGTTTAAGAACCAGATTTCTACAGGTAAGAAAGTTCAATATCTCTCTTAAAAGTACGATAGTTCCAACAGTAAAATCTATTTTTAAGTCAAACAAGGACAGCGAACATCTTGATAAGAGTGAGATTACACAGTTCCAGGCATTCTCAGCTGCTATCAGTGGAACTGTAGGTACAGGTAATATTGTAGGTGTAGCTGGTGCAATGCTCGCCGGAGGTCCAGGTGCTGTTTTCTGGATGTGGGTATCAGCATTCTTTGGTCTTGTTACCAATTACTCTGAGAATGTTTTGGGCCTTTACTACAGAAAAAAGGATCAGGAAGGAAATATTTCTGGTGGTCCAATGTATTACATCAGTGAAGGACTTAAACTGAAGGGACTTGCATACATTTTTTCATTCTGTTGTCTTCTTGCCGCAATTGGTATGGGAATGGTACAGTCAAATGCTCTTTCTGGAACTGTACAGGCAGCTATCTCACAGAATGATAATCAGCGTCTTGCTATAGCACTGTTTATCGGTGTTATCGTTTCTGCTGTTACAGGTCTCATAGTTCTTGGCGGTATCAAGAGAATCGGTGCTGTTGCATCCTTGCTCGTTCCTTTCATGGCACTTTTGTTCATGATCTGTGCTGTAATTGTTCTGATTGTCAATTACATGCATATCCCTTATGCATTTGCTGTTATCTTCAAGGGTGCATTCTCATGGCAGTCCGTTTCTGGTGGTCTCTTTGGTCATGTAATTGCAATGAGTATGAGATATGGATTTGCTCGTGGTGTATTCTCTAACGAGGCTGGTCTTGGTTCTTCTGTAATTGCTCACTCATCATCAAGCACAAAGGAACCAGTTCTTCAGGGACTCTGGGGTATATTCGAAGTTTTCTTCGATACTTTCATTATCTGTACCTTGACTGCTGTTACACTCATTGTAGTAGGTAAGAGCTCTGGTGTTATCGACTTTACACAGATTGCTGCTAATAGCTCTATCGGTAAAAATGATATTGCATCCCTTGCTTTCAACCAGACTTTCGGTAACATTGGTACGGCAATCTTCTCTATAATTATCCCTCTCTTTGCTTTTACTACCATCTTGGCTTGGTCCTTCTATGGTGTTAAGGCATGTACCTTTATCTTCTCAAATCATGTCAAGAAAGCATCCTTTGTTTTCCTTGTAATCTATTTGATAATGCTTTTCTTGGGTGCAATTGCAAAGTCTGACCTTGTCTGGGAACTTGATGACATGTTCAATGCTCTTATGGCTCTTCCAAACCTCTTTGCTCTTGTCTGCCTTTCTGGCACTGTTGTGAAGATCAGTAATAACTACTTCAGAAGACTGAATGGTGAGAAGATTGAGCCTATGCTTTCAGCATATCCAGATAGAAACGCTGAACTTGCGAAAGATATGGACAAGTAATACTTGAAATATAAAGAAATAGACTTTAATCTCAAATGGTGGTCAGAAGATCTGGCCACCAGTTTTTTTGGAGAGATGTGATGCTTTTTTTTGAGATATTCCTAGCGGTTTTCATTGCGGAGATGGGAGATAAGACCCAGCTCATGCTTGTTGCTCTTACAAATAAGTACAAGATCAGGGATATCGTTATAGGAACATTCTTTGCAATTCTTGTTCTCAATCTAATTGCTGTACTTGCAGGAAGTCTTGTTGGCGAAATGATTCCTACCTATCTTATCAAACTCATTGCTTCGATAGCTTTTCTATATTTTGCTGTGGCTTCACTTAAAAACGACGATGAAGAGGAAGAACATAAGAATAGTAATATAAGCTTTGCTCCTCTTGCTGTGTTTTCTACTTTTTTCATCGCAGAGATTGGCGATAAGACGCAGTTGACTGCAATTACCTTTGGTGCAAATGAAGGTCTTGATGGCGCTTTATTTGTATTCTTGGGTGCCTCTCTTGGTCTTTTTGCCGCAGATATTATAGGCTTGATGGTTGGATATCTTATGAAATCTCGTTTGCCAGAAGGATTTTTGAAGATACTCTCCTTTATAATTTTCACAATTTTTGGATTTATAAATTTACCAATTGCACTAGGTATGATGTTCGATAATGACAACTCAAGGATAATACCAATTATGGTAATTGTTTTTATTCAATTCGTAGTAATTTCCTACCATCAATTTTTCTTATCACGAAAGAAAAAAAATGAGCAGAACGCTTGAGCTTTTATATCATGCATGCTAGTATTTATAAGCCTCTTTATCCGCTCAGTTTGGGCGGATCAATTTAGTCCATAAGGAGGAATTCATGAGAAATTATGAGTTCACCGTCATCTTAGATCAGAATGATGATAAGATGGCAGAAGGTCTCAAGTTGGTACTTGCAACCTTCGAAAAGAATGGTGTTGAAATCACCAAGCAGGATGATATGGGAGTTAAGACTCTCGCATATCTCATCAACAAGCAGGAGAAGGGCCACTACGTCTACTTCGAGCTCTCTGCAGATCCTTCAAAGATTGCAAAGATCAGCCACGAATTCCAGCTCAGTACCCTCGTTCTCAAGTTCCTGTTCGTAAACCCAGAGAAGTAATTATTCAAAGGATTTGGAGGAAGTTAAATGCCTGCAGATATTAACTCTGTATTTCTAATTGGAAGACTCACCAGAGAAAGCGAATACCGCGTTTCTCAGAATGGTGGGGCTGTTGTTCGTTTTTCCATTGCAGTCAACCGCAGAAAGAGGACGGGTGAAAATGCATGGGAAGATGAAGCAAACTTCTTCAACTGTGTCTACATGGGTAGGGCAGCTGAATCTATAAATCAGTATCTTGAAAAGGGTCGCCAGGTCGCAATCCAGGGTGAGCTCAGACAGAACAGATGGACAGATCAGCAGGGCCAAGCTCGTTCGACCGTAGAAATCTTTGTTAATAATCTCGAATTGCTTGCTTCCCCTCAGGGTAGTCAGAGAGGTGCAAGTGCACCTTCCAGCAATAATTGGAATCAAGGAGGATCCTCTTCTTATTCCAAGCCATCTACCCCACAGAACAGTAGTAGAGGACAGGCAGGTAGCTACACCATGAAGTCTTCCTCAGGTGGAGATTTACCTGACTTCAATGTCGGACCAGAGCAGTTCTCTGACGACGATGTACCATTTTAAAAGTTAGGAGATTAAAACAATGCGTGACGATAACGAATCATTCGCAAACGACAAGGATGCAGCTGGAAGAGATAGAAAGCCAGGTGCTCGCAAGATGGGTTTCAAGAAGAAGGTCTGTAAGTTCTGTCAGGCTGGCGTACCAGCAGCAGATTACAAGAATCCAGATGCACTTCGCAGATACATTACTGAGAGAGGAAAGATTCTTCCTGCTCACATCACCGGTACCTGTGCTAAGCATCAGAGAGCCCTCAACAATGAAATTAAGAAGGCAAGAGTTCTCGCTTACCTTCCATTTGAGAAGCAGTGAGAATTAGGGGTCAGTATTTAGATTCACTCTTGGCCGTGCTTGCATCTTTTGCGATGTACAACCTCGGCCTTGGGTATCTTGTTTTTACTTTTCCCCTGCTTGTTCTTTCTAAGCGCACCTCCAGAGAATTAACGGACACCGCCTGCGTTGCTGTGATGGTGCTGGTGCTCCTTAAGCTTCTCTATACCTATAGAGATAGTCTTTCGGATGCCCTAACGTTTGCTCTGATAGGGGTTAACTTGTTCGTACCGCTTTCACTTATACTAGGCGCGCTGGTATGGGTGAACACCAATGGGAAAGCACTATTTGATAGAATTTTATTGATGTGTGTTCCTTCCTTCTTGGTGTTTTTCGGCCTAGAGGTCTGGTTCGTAATGGATCAGAACCTTGCTCTAAGGGTCATGGAGGAGTACAGAGGTCATTATCTTGAAATGGTCAAAGCCTTGTCAGGCGAGATCAGTGAGACAAGTGAAACTGTATTCAAATTATTCATGTATGGCACTCTGGGGTCTGTAGTAGCCCTGTCTAGCCTAGTGAGTATTTCAAACGCCTTCTTAGCTTCTATATCTGCTAGATATTTCTATGATGATGAGAAGGATAAAAGGATAATGTTCTTCCGCATTCCAAGCTGGTTCATCTATCCTTTCCTTGGTCTTTGGGCATGTATACTATCATTTAACTTTGTTGAGGTTCCTGCCTCTGTTCTAGTGGCAGTTATGAACCTGGCACTGTTTACCATGGTTATCTATGGTTTGCAGGGGTTTGCAATAGTATACTTTAATCTGAAGAAGCGCTATGAGAATCTGAGAGTCATAAGATTATTCCTGCTTATGTCTCTGTTAATGCTTCTCTTTGTAGGTGCGAACCTGATCCTTTGGATAGGACTTCCTCTTTTGGGAGTGCTTGAGAATTGGATCCCACTAAGAAAACGTAAACAAGGAGTTTACACAAATGAAGATCATTCTCTGTAATGACGTTGTCAACCTCGGCGAAGAGGGAGACGTAGTAGTAGTAAAGGACGGTTACGCTCGTAACTATCTTCTTCCAACCGGACAGGCTGTTCTCTGCAACAAGGCTAACCTTGCTGTTGTAGCTTCCAGAGCTGCTCAGATCGAGAAGAGAAAGGCTGAAAAGAGAGCTGCATCCGCTTCCCTCAAGGAGAAGCTCGACGCAACAACAGTTACACTTGTTGTCAATGCAGGTGAGTCTGGAAAGCTCTTCGGTTCTGTTACAAGCCAGATGGTCCAGGAGAATCTTGCTAAGCAGGGTATCGAGATCGAAAAAAAGAAGATCGAGGTTCCTACTCACGCTATCAAGATGACTGGTAACTATACCATCACTGTTCACCTTTATGAGTCTGAGCTCTCTCACGTCAAGCTTGTCATCGAGTCTGTCGAGCAGGTTAAAGAGAGAGAAAGAGCTGCTGCAAAGGCTGCTGCTGAAGAAGCTAAGGCTGCTGCAAAGGCTGCAGAAGAGGCTGCTAAGGCTGCAGAGGCAGCAAAGGCAGAAGAAGCTGCTGCTCCTGCTGAAGAGAACTAAGATTATAAGGAGTGCTATAAATGGCAGATGGCTCTGTTTACAAAGCAAGTACCTTACCTCATGATGATGAGGCTGAGAAGGCCGTACTCGGAGCCATTCTTCTTAATTCATCCGCACTCGAAACAGCCATGGAGATTGTCCAGAGCTCTGATTTCTATCACAAGGGCAATCAGATAATCTTCCAGGCTTTTATTGATTATGCAGAGAAGAACCAGGCTCAGACCCTGGATCTTGTTTCCATCATCAATTACCTGAAGAGCAACAACTCTACTGAAAAGAATGGAGGTACTCTCCTTGATCACTGTGGTGGTGTTGCATATGTTTCTACACTAACAGATAGTGTTTCCAATACTGCTTCAATTCAAGTTCATGCCCAAATTGTTCACAATCTTGCAAAGCGCAGAAACTTGATAAATCTATCGCAAGTTTTCATTTCCAATTCCTATGACCAGAGCCGTGATATAACAGATATATTGCTTGAAGCTTCTGGCAAGCTTTCTGACTTGGAACAGGAAGAGGGTGAAAGCAGTGGTGATAGAACAATAAAACCTTTCTTGAAGCAAGCTGTAACCTTGATGCAGTCAAGAATGAAAGGTGCTAAATCCGATAATCTTGAAACAGGTTTTGATCGCCTGGACAATATGACTGATGGTGGTTTCCATCCAACAGATTTCATCATCATTGCAGCTCGTCCTTCCATTGGTAAGACTGCTTTCTGTACTTCTATCATTCAGAATATGATCCAGAGGGACTACAAGGTTGTCTTCTACTCCTTGGAAATGAGTGGTATGCAGGTTGTCCAGCGTCTTTTGACTGGTATTTCCAAGGTTCCTTTGAAGTCAATTAGAAATGCAACATTCACAGGTACAAGAGATCCTAACTTCTTGAATGTTATGAATGCAGCCTCTAAGCTCTTTGAATCCAAGCTCTTCATATATGATATTCCAAACATGAAGCTTTCTGATATCAGAGCCTCAGCACGTCGTCTAAAAAGGGAACAGGATATTCAGGCAATATTCCTCGATTATATCGGTCTTGTAGACTCTGGCCTTCCTTCAACTGTTGCTCGTTTTGAACAGGTTGCCCATGTCTCAAGAAGCTTGAAAGCGCTAGCTAGAGATCTCAAGATACCTGTAGTTGTACTCTGTCAGGTTTCTCGTGATGCAGAAGGTGATAAGAATGAGCCTCAGCTCAATAATCTTAGAGATTCCGGTGCAATTGAACAGGATGCTGATATGGTCATGTTCCTCCATAGAGCAAGAAAGGTAGATGAAAATAATCTTGTTAATGGAATGCAGCCAACCAAAGTCATTGTTGCAAAGCAGAGAAATGGTGAAACTGGTGAATTCAAGGTAGGTTTCAAGAGAGAGACTGCATCATTTGAAAATATCCTTTTTGATGTACCTGATGATGCTGGCAATAGTGGTGGAAACTATAAGAAAAATTGATTCAAAGCGGACCAAAATTGGTCCGTTTATTCATATATGCAAGATTGATCTAATTGTGATCATATACATAGAAAGCATTATAAGAGCTGTACAGAAAAGACCGAGGAAGTGGAAAACTACATATGATTTAGGGGTCATTTCCTTTCTTGTGATAATCTGGAAGATGTTAATTACCATCTGTCCTCCATCGAAGGATGGGATAGGTAATAGATTAGCGACACAGATTGAAATCGAGACAATTGATAATAGATAGAAGAAAGCTCTGATTCCAGAAGCTATACTTGTCTTCATCCCAAGCATCGTAATAGAACCAATAGAACTGGCTGCCTTAGCAGTTCCTGTTATCTCATTTTGAGAATCTGTTTCTCTTTTGACAGTGTGATAAAGAGAATTGATAGTTGAAATAAAACTCTTTTTAGTTTTTACAAAACCAACAGAGATACCATCAAAGAAACCACTTTCAGTTTTTTTAACAAGCTCTGTCTTCCAGGCAAAAGGGTATAGATTGGTCGTATCATAAGTTATGTTGATAACTTCACCATTTCTAAGAATTGTGAAGTCATTTACACCCTTAGAATTTTCATAGATATCAAGAGAACAAACGACATCACATCCATTTATCTTTATAATCCTATCTCCAACCTGAAAAGGAGTATCTTCCAGAACTCTTCCAAGAACACAATCTTCAAATAGAACTATGCCATATCTGTTGTTCTGTGAGTGAACTGTTATATTGATAATTCTTCCATCTCTATCGATAACAAGCTCGATAGGTTTGCCTTCAGAGGCAAAAAAAAGCTCTTCTGCTTCTTCCCACGAGGAAACAGGTGTTCCATTCAATGAGAGCAGTAGATCTTTGGTTCTGAGCTCAGTTTGCTTTGCAACATCTTTATATTGATTTTCATATAGATAGGCAGGAACAATCCTTGCTTCATGGACAATTGTCTCAACTGGAATTATAGCAGTTAGTCCAAAAAGAACGATTGAAAGAATGAGGTTTGCAAGAGGTCCTGCAAGGAATATGAGAAATCTGACAACAGGAGTAGTACCAAAAAAAGATCCCTGCTCTGTCAAAGAAAATCGTTTTGAATCATCCTTAAGTGCTTTAGTAAGATCTGTAGATCCTTTCATTGAACAATAACCACCGAAAGGGATGAGAGAAAAGCGTAGTTCTGTTCTTCTTCCTTTTATAGAAAAAAGCTTGGGACCCATGCCAAGAGAGAAGACATCTACCTCTACCTTGAGAAGCCTTGCAGCTATGAAGTGTCCAGTCTCATGAATAAGGAGAACAAAGGAAATACCTAAAAAACCAATTATAAGATAAAAGAGTTTATTTAAGTAAAAGCCCATCTGCAATCTCTCTGGAAACTATTCTTGCCTTATTATCCATTTTCAGAATTTCTTCAAGGCTATTACATGTATCATCCCAATTGTACTCATCAATTGTTCTTCTAACTATTGTCGCAATATCTGTAAAACGAATACTATCATCCAAGAAAAGTCCAACTGCAACTTCATCAGAAGCATTGAAAGCGATAGGGTAGGAGCCTTTTCTTTCAAGACAGCTATAAGCTGTGGAAAGAAGAGGAAATTCTTCTCTGTCCCAGGCTTGGAATGTAAGTGTCAAATTTTCAAAAGAAAGAGGTCTGACACTTCCTGAAAGAGTTTCAGCATCTTCATTTACAGCTGCAAGAATTGGAAGAGTCATATCAGGTGGAGACATTTGTGCATATACAGAGCCGTTGGTAAGCCTGATCATAGAATGAATTACTGACTGTCTATGAATAGTTACCTCAATATCTTTTGCATCCATTGAAAAGAGAAATCCTGCTTCAATTACTTCAAGGCCCTTATTTGCAAGAGTAGCTGAATCTATAGAGATCTTTCTTCCCATATTCCAAGTTGGATGCTTTACAGCCTCCTGCCACTTGATGTTATCAAGATTCTTTCTACCAAGAAAAGGACCACCAGAAGCAGTAATTACCAATGAAGCAACTCCTGTATGTCCTTTTAGAAGGTGATAGATAGCAGAGTGTTCACTGTCTACAGGGTAAATCTTGACATTCCTATTTTTAGCGTAAGAAAGGAACCAATCCCCACCCATAACAACAGATTCTTTATTGGCAAGTGATAGGTTTACACCTGCATTGATGGTTGCAATGGATGCCTTTAGACCTTCAGCACCAGCGATACCATTCAAGACCATATCTGCTTTTTGAGCTCTTATGAATGATTCAAGATCAAAATTATCTTTGTTAAGTGCATATGGACAATTGAATTCTTTTGAAAGTTCAATGAGTTTATCAATAGAAGAGTGAGCAACTAGAGCACATACTGTTGCGTCAATCTTTTTCTCTCTGACTGCGTTTAAAAAAGTTGTTCCTATTGAACCAGTTGCTCCTAAGACTACTACTTTTTTCATATCATTAAACTGACAGCAAAATAGAAGATTGGGGCTGCAACAATGAGGGAATCGATAGAATCCATCATGCCACCACGGCCAGGAATAACATTACCAGAATCCTTTACACCTGCACTTCTCTTGAAACAGGATTCAATAAGATCCCCGATAGCAGCGCCAAAGGCTGTAAGAAGTCCAAGGATAAAACCTTGAATAGGAGTCAAATTGTAAATAGAAAAGATTGAGGTGAGCAAAAGCCCAATAAGTCCAGGAATTAAAATTCCTGCAACATAGCCGGCAACACTCTTGTTTGGGCTAACTTTGACGATGCCTTTATTGGATCTGCCGAATATCATTCCAAAAACGTAAGCAAAAGTATCACTTGCAAAACAGAGGCCAAGGAAAGTAATAATCCAGACCCAAGCGTTTTCAAGGAAACATAGATGTATGAAATAAATGGACAAGATGGAAGGATAGAGGAGTAGGCAGATGGAAATAGCCATTCTGTCTCTCGATCCTTTGTAATTATCAATTATGTGTCCATAATGAATTTCAAGTGAAAGAGAAAATAATACAAGTAGGATCAGAACCAAAGATATAAGATCATAATCTGGGAAGAATCCAAGCTGAACATATGTAACAAGTGGAAGTAGACTGCCTAGCCAGAAAGGAACTTTAAGATCCAAGTTCTTGTCCTTTGTAAGCATATTGAACATTTCATAGTTATTAATAACTGAAATGGCAATAACAAGAAGAGTGAATGCTAAATAATTGTAGTAGGGAAGAAGTACTACAACACCTAGAAGAGTAGGTAAAGCTACTACAGTTGTTATAACACGTTTAAGTAATGAACTGTTCACTTACCTAATCCTCCGAATTTACGGTTCCTTTTCCCAAAATCATCAATTATAGATACAATATCACATTCATCCCAATCAGGCCAAAGCTTTTTGTAAGAAATAAACTCTGCATAGGCAGAATCCCACAATAAAAAGTTCGAAAGACGCATTTCACCAGCACTTCTGGCAATAACATCTACTGGAGGAACTTCTGGATTATCAAAATTGGATCTTATGACTTCTGGTGTGATTAAGGTGATTCCTTTTGAAAGAGCACGATTAACGGCCCTGCAGACTTCATCCTGTCCACCGTAGTTGATTGCAAGCTGAATAATCAGCTTACCATTGTTCTTGGTCTCATCAATGACTTGGTTAAGAGCTTTCTTTGCATCCTCTGGAAGAGGTTCCATGTCACCAAGGAAAAGTAGCTTTATGCCGTTATTGTTAAAGAACGGCAACTCGCCAATAACTTTTTCTGAGAAGAGACCCATAAGGTAATCAACTTCCATTTTGGGTCTCTTCCAGTTTTCTGTAGAGAAACAATAGAGAGTAAGATAGCCAACATTGTTCTTAATTGCACCAAGAGCAACTTTTTTAAGTGCTTTGAGGCCAGCAAGGTGTCCTGCTGTTCTTGGTAGATGACGGCTACTTGCCCAACGGCCATTGCCATCCATAATAAGTCCAATGTGTAGCTTGTCTTCCATTAGATCTCCATTATCTCCTTTTCTTTTGCTTCTGCAACTTTACCGACCTCAGCGATGGCATTGTCTGTCATCTTCTGGATCTTTGTTTCGCCTTCCTTCTGCTCGTCTTCACTGATTTCGGATGCCTTCTGCATCTTCTTCAGTTCATCCATTGCATCACGGCGGACATTTCTGATTGCAACCTTAGCACCTTCTGCTGTCTGCTTTGCGGATTTTGCAAGTTCCTTTCTTCTCTGTTCAGTGAGGGCTGGGAAATTGACTCTGATGAGCTTTCCATCATTGTTTGGATTGAGTCCAAGCTCTGACTTCTGGATAGCCTTCTCAATTGCAGGAAGAACAGTCTTGTCCCAAGGCTGAATAACAACGAGACGAGCTTCTGGAATACTGATTGAAGCAACCTGGTTCAGAGGAGTCTCTGCACCATAGTATTCAACAGTAAGCTTATCGAAGAGGGCAGGGTTAGCTCTGCCTGTCCTCATTGTTGAATATTCATTCTCGAGAGAAGTGACACACTTCTTCATCTTCGCTTCGCAGTTTGAAAGAACATTCTGCATATTTAAATCCTCTTATACACCAGCAACGTAGTAGTCGCAGGAAACGATATCGAGCTTGCCACCAGCTGCCTTAGCAACTTCAGCCATCTTCTTGGAAACAGACATTGTGTCGTCCTTGACGAAAGCCTGGTCAACAAAACAGATTTCCTTGTAGAGCTTGCTGAGCTTGCCTCTTACGATGCCTTCCTTGACCTTCTCTGGCTTGTCAAGCTGAGCTGCCTGAGCCTTGAAGATCTCGAGCTGAGCATCCTCAAACTCCTTGGAAATAACAGAGGTGTTGAGGAACTGTGGCTTGTATGCTGCTACGTGGAGTGCACAGTCGTGACAGAATGTAGCAACAGTCTCGTTCTCGAAGAGAGCTGCGTTATCAGCTTTGAATACTACAACAACTGCTACAGAACCTTCGCCGTGTACATAGGTTGCTGCCATACCGTTAGCTGGGATGTCGATGAGCTGAACCTTCTTGCAGGACATGTTTTCCTTGATAGTTGCAATGAGACCGTTGACCATTTCAACGAGCTCTGGAACAACTTCGGTGTATTCCTTCTCGAGAACAACCTTAGCAATCTCTTCGCCAAGAGCCTTGAACTGATCGTTCTTTGCAACAAAGTCAGTCTCACATGTGAGCTCAACAAGGCAAGCCTTCTTGCCATTGGTTGCTGCAAAAACTCTACCATTCTCAGTAGCTCTGTCCTGTCTCTTTGCAACTGCTGCAAGACCCATTTCCTTGAGGATCTTTTCAGCTGCTGTCATATCGCCATTAGCTTCAGTAAGTGCCTTCTTGCACTCCATCATGCCAGCGCCAGTGATATCTCTAAGCTTCTTTACTTCTGCTGCACTGATTGCCATAGATTTTCTCCTTACTTTGTGTAGATTTCTTCCTCAGCGTCTGCCTCGGCCTTTTCTTCTGTATACTTGCTGTAATCAGCCTCATCGATCTCTTCAGCCTTTGGGCCAGAAACTGCTACAGGAGCTTCTTCCTCGTCACCGAGAGTTTCGATGATCTGGATACCAGCCTCGTTGTCAGCATCAACAACTGCGTTAGCAATGATTTCAACAAAGAGGGAGATAGCTCTGATAGCATCGTCGTTACCTGGGATTGGGTAGGTGATATCAGTTGGGTCACAGTTTGTATCAACAACAGCAATTACTGGGATACCAAGTCTCTTAGCTTCTGCAACTGCAAGAGCTTCCTTCTTGGTGTCGATGATGAAGAGAGCGCCTGGGAGCTCTGTCATTTCCTTGATACCGCCGAGGTTCTTCTCGAGCTTGATCTTTTCCTTTGTATAGAGAGCAACTTCCTTCTTGGTGAGGGAGTCGAATGTACCATCTGCTTCCATCTTCTCAATTCTCTTGAGCTTGGAAATAGACTTCTTGATTGTTGCGAAATTGGTGAGCATACCACCGAGCCAGCGGTTATTTACATAAGGCATTCCACATCTCTTTGCTTCCTGCTCAATTGTCTGCTGTGCCTGCTTCTTTGTACCAACAAACAAAATCTGCTTGTTGTTCTTGACCTGTGCTCTAACTGCTTCATATGCCTCTACGATGCAAGCTGAAGTCTTCTGGAGGTCGATAATGTGAATTCCGTTTCTCTCTGTGAAGATGAAACGAGCCATCTTAGGATTCCATCTCTTGGTCTGATGGCCAAAATGTACGCCTGACTCAAGCAGGCTCTTCATTGTTACTACTGCCATAGTAATCTCCTTACGTTTTGCTCCTATATGGAGCCCCTTCTCTAGATCTCAGTACCATTGGTACCGGAAATTCTGCTTTCTACGAAAACAGTATCCAAAATATGCCATAAATAGGTATTTATATTCAAGTGGAGAAATAAAAAAAGGAGTGAATTTTCATCACTCCACTGAATAATAATTAATTATATGAATTAAATCTGACCTTCTCTATGAGCAAAAGCCATCAAGCGGATTGCATTGATATTGATAAAGCCCTTGCAGTCGAGTGGATGGTATCCACCAGCCTTGTCCATTGAGCCAAGCTCCTGGTTGTAAAGGCTCTTGTCTGAGAAGAGACCTGCATTGATTACATTGCCCTTGTAAAGTGCAACCTTTGCAGTTCCAGTTACATTTTTCTGGCTAGTCTCGAATAGGGAAGAGAGCATGTTGAACTCAGCAGAGCCCCAGAGACCGTTATAGATAAGTTCAGCATACTTTGGAGAGAGCATATCTCTCAAGTGCATTGCTTCCTTGTCCATGCAAAGGCCTTCGAGGTTGTGGTGAGCCTTCCATAGAATATCACAGCCTGGAGTCTCATATACACCTCTGGACTTGATGCCAACAAACCTGTTCTCGACCATATCAACTCTACCGATTGCGTTGTCATGACCAACCTTGTTGAGGTAGTTGATCATATCGAGTGGGTCCTGGCAGCTTTCACCAGTTGTTTCATTTGTTACCTTTACAGGAGCACCATCTACGAAGTCGATTGCAAGGATTGTTTCCTTGTCTGGAGCATCCTGAGGAGAGACAGTATATGAGAATACATCTTCTGGGCATCTTGAACCTGCATCTTCGAGGATACCAGCCTCGTGGGAGATGTGGATGAGGTTTGCATCTTCACTGTATGGCTTCTTCAAGGAAGCTTTTACTGGGATGTTGTACTTCTCGGCATATGCGAGCATATCAGATCTTCCCTCGAACTCTGAAAGGAATTCAGCATCCTTCCATGGAGAAATGATCTTTACATCAGGCATATTCATATAGTATCCGAACTCGAATCTTACCTGATCATTGCCCTTGCCAGTTGCACCGTGAGCAACATACTTTGTTCCTTCCTTCTTTGCAATTTCAACGTGCCTCTTTGCGATGATAGGTCTTGCAAGGGAGGTACCAAGTAGATAAGTACCCTCATAGATTGTGTTTGCTTTGAGTGCTGGGATTACGTAATCCTTTACCAGTTCATTCTTTAAGTCTTCAATGTAGACCTTGCTTGCACCAGTTGCATAAGCCTTCTTTTCTATATAATCAAAATCTTCCTTCTGACCTACATCTGCTACATATGCAATTACTTCAAAGCCCTTGTTTGCAAGCCACTTAAGAATTACAGAGGTATCAAGACCACCAGAATATGCCAGAATAACTTTTTCCTTGCTCATTTTGTTATCAAATCTCCTTGTAGGAGTAATCCTACTGAATGGAGATTATGCATAAATAAAACATTGATTCAAGTAGTTTTTGTATATTTATTTAAGAATTTTGCTAATTTGATGAATATTTAATGCATATTGAAGGAAAAATTATGCAAAAGATGAGAATTGTATTTTTGTCATCGAGAAGTTATCTTTTATTTCATGGTATTCTATCTCTTAAAAAAAGCTTTTATAAATGTTTGGAACAATATTGTTTCGTTTCTGATTTTTAATATATTGAGCATAATTTTCTTAGTTCTGTTCATCTATTCTTTCTATCTGTTTGGACAGGATAGTGTTATGTTCCTGATTATTTCAGCTGTAATAATTCTTCTATTTACTTTCTATGATTCTGCTCAGTATTTTGCTGTATTTGAGTGGACAGAGGGTAGGAGAGGTTCCATCTTTGAGCTGTTTGAAGGGTTTGGAAAGAATTTTAAATATGCCATTGTCCTGTTTCTGATAAGAATCCTGATGGTCCTTTTATTATGTATTTTTATACCATTCTTGAGATCTTATGGGGGCATATTCCTTATTCCTGCATTTGTTTTATCCTGGTTTGCAATCTT
>JAILRW010000069.1 GCA_024698005.1 Sphaerochaetaceae bacterium
GTGATTACATTGCCCAAAATAACTAGATCAGCCTTATTTCCCATTGATAATACTTTCCCTTTGCTGCTCTTATATCTAATCTTGTCCATTTGCAGCCAAAAAGGACAAGATTACTACACCTATTTATTATACTAAATATGATTCTATAACCTTATATGAAAATATTTCCATATAAACTGGATTCTGTTCCATAAAAAAAATAAATAATCAAATACAAGCAATCTGATTATTTTTCTTGATTATCTTTTTGCTCTACAACACTACGACACAGAAGTGAGATAAATAGGAGCATCAGGCCTACATAGATATAGTGATAGTCATCTATAGGGAATTTTTCAATCTCTGGATAGAAATACTGCCCTGCTTCCAAACCAATAGAACAAACTATATCTGTAATGAGAGGAATGAATATGAACATGCGACCAAGCTTTGAGAGATCATCTGCACTTTCTTTCGTGAAAGGTGTTCCTAATTCAAGTTCCCTTTTGTAATAGGAAATAAAAGAACGGCATATTATTGCACTTGATACACAATTGGCAAAGAAAACGCATACCGTTGCTATTGCAGTTGACTTGGCAACTACATCCTCTTTCCCAACCATCGAAAGTGCCATTTTGTTGATAAATGATAATAACTGGTCACTACTAAAAAGAAGCACCAGAACAGGTATACAAATAATAATTGCGGCAACATTTAAAACGAAGTTGATTGTTGTCAATGTTTTCATTACTTTCACAACTTTCTGTATCTTTTTTAGTGACTTCATGTTTATCTCCTCCATCTCACAATAAACTCGGAGTGCCTTATTGGCATTTCAATTATAAGTCAAAAAGAACTACATGTACTTCTATAAAAGTAGTTTTTTGATGGTTTTTATCAGTATTTACAACTGTTTGGTGACTGTACCTAAACATTGCGGATGGTTGTGTCTTTTTACAATTTTGAGGATAAATCTGCCATCCTCTTCTAACAACAGAAGGCAATAAGACAAAACGCCTTTACTGAAGAATCCTTATTACTATAAATAGACATCATTGACTTTAAATTGACAGTAAAAAGACGTTTAATAATAATAATAAAAAAATACTATTGAGAGGGAATCATGAAAGCATACACACGAATTGCAATTGTTCTTCTGTTGATATTTACCCTTCCATGTCTTGGAGCTCAAGGAATAAGAGAATTAGCAGAACCTGTTCCTGGTGTCTCCTATGGAAGAGCTACAAAGGCTGTACATGGAGAAGTCAAAGTCGTAGATCTATATGGCTCATGGCATGAAATGGGTCGCCAGTATGGCTATCTTATGAAAGAAGAGCTTGAGGATGTTAATGCATTTGTCCAGCGCATTGCAAACGTTAGCGAAGCAAATGAAGCAAAGGCTAAATCTATGGCAAAACAGCAAGAAAGTCAGCTTCCATACAGAGTTCTCGAATTTATGAAAGGTGCAGAAGAAACTTCTGGACTTACATTTGATGAACTTCAGAGAGTTAACGCAGTTGAAAGAATTGGTGGCCTACCACAGTGCAGTGTCGCAATTGCTTGGGGCGATTACGCTGCAGACGAACTCGTTCTTGGAAGAAACTATGACTACTCCAAGGTATTCTCTGAACTCTTTGATGATGTAGCAGTTACAATCTACCACCCATCAGATGGAGCACTTGCTACTGCCACAATTGGCTACACAGGTGAAATCTATGCAGTCAACGCAATAAACGAGAAGGGACTTTTCCTTGAACTCAACAACGGAAAGCCTTCTGCAAATATCAAGAGTCCAAACAAGCGTATTACAGGCACAACAATGCTATTCAATACCATGTTTGAATCCGATGAACTTGCTGATATGGAACTGTTCTTCAATACTACCAACTGTAGCTCCTCTTATATCATCAACGTTGCCGATGCTAACAGAGGACAGTCCTTCGAATGGTGTCCAATCGGAGTTAAGAATGGTGAAGACAGCCTTCCAGAAGGCCTCATCGTTTCCTCCAACTACTACGTAAACCCAGAGTGGGAGTTCCCTGTTCCAACAGACGAGAATAGCTGGGCAAGTATTTCAAGAAGAAACAATCTCATCAATCTCTGTGAGAGCATGAAGGGAGAGCTTGATGCAGAAAAGATGATGAAGATCATTGAAACAGACCTTCAAGATGGTGGTGCAAAGAATGAACTCACTGTATATCAGATTGTAGTAGTACCTGAAACTCTACAGCTCTGGGTAAGAGTAATTGATGCACCAGAACCAAAGTGGGAAGCAATTGACCTTGCATCCTATCTTTTGAAATAAACGTATTTTTCAGAGAGGAAAGAGTTCTTTCCTCTCTACTTTTATCAAATATATAAAGAGATAAAAATGACAAATTTATTTAAACGCACAACACTTATTTCTATAATTTTTATCTGCCTCATTTTTGTAATCAGCTGTACAACAAGCTCTGGAGCAGAAAATATCGATGGAAAGCAAGCTCTTTCCTACTGGTCTGATGATGCAGTTGCAAGTAATGAGCTCATCAAGTACATAGAAGAGATTACAGATGAAAATAGTGCATCCTTTATTCCTGTAAAGGATAGAATCGCAGTATTTGACTTTGATGGCACCCTCTTCTGTGAAACCGATCCTAACTACTTCGACCATTGTCTCTTGAAATACAGAGTATTTGATGACCCTAATTACACCCCATCTGAATTCGAGCTATACGTTGGAAACAAGGTAAAGGAAATGAGCGAAAATGGAACAAATTTCCCTGAACTACCTGTTGAACATGGACAGGCAGTAGCATCTGCCTTCAAAGGTTTCACAATGCAGGAGTTCTTCGATTATATTGAAGAGTTCAAGAAGACACCAATGGATAGCTATGAAGGAATGAGTAGAGGTGAAGGCTACTACCTTCCTATGCTTCAGATTGTAAATTATCTTCTTGATAATCAATTCAAAGTCTATGTAGTAAGTGGCACTGACCGCTTCATTATACGTGGTCTTATCGGAGACGATTTAGGTATCCCAATGAGTCAGATGATCGGATCTGATGAAACCTTGGTTGCAACTGGTATGGGCAATACTGCCTCACTCAATTACACATTCAAGGATTCAGATGAGATGGTCTTTGGTGGAGAGTTCATTATAAAGAATCTCAAGCTCAACAAGGTAACTGTAATAATGAAGGAAATTGGACAGCAGCCTGTTCTTGCCTTCGGAAACAGTTCAGGGGATGCTGCTATGCTCATGTATACAACCACCAACAACCCTTACAAGAGCCTTGCATTCATGCTCTGCTGTGATGATCTGGTAAGAGAAAATGGTAAGTTATCATCTGCTGAAAAGATGCTGAAACTTTCCAATCAAAATGGATGGATTCCAGTTTCAATGAAGAATGACTGGAAAACAATCTACGGAGATAAGGTAACTAAAAAATAATTAAAGTTTTCTCTTGTATGGCCCTTCTAGCTCACATAACTAGAAGGGTCATTTCTTTATTAGAACATGATTTTTACTAATCTTTATTCCTTGACTTATGGTTTTTCCATACAGATAATACTTATGCTGTCTTGCACTCTAAATAACAGCATCAGGGGAAGATTTATATATGTACACCAATGTTCCTACAAAAGAAAACCAGAGGATATCTTTGTCCAAGCATATGCTTCAGGATGCTTTATTACGTCTTTTGGAAACGAAAAGAATAGACCAGATAAAGATAGTAGAGCTATGCAAAGGAGCTGGTGTAAATCGCTCCACATTCTATCGTCTATATAATATTCCATCTGAAATTGAAACAGATATAATCCAAAACATCATCACAGAGATTTATTTACAAATGGGAGATTTTTCCCTATCAAATACAGAAACCATTAAATCTATCTTTAGATATATAGATACACATCGAGATGTAGTTACAATTATTATGAAGAACATGGATGGCTACATTATTTCGTTCCTTGAGAATAAGTATTATCAGAATTTCAAGCATCGATATGTGATCACGGGGAGTGAAGAAAAGTGTCGCTCTCTTTGTGCCTTTTTGGTAGCTGGAACGCTGGCTATCACCAATAGATGGATCAACTCACAAAAACCCGTATCGATTGACGAGGTAGTTGAAACCTATAACCTCATCATTCAACCAATAAGCAATAGCATCACCTATAAAAAAAGAATTTAATAGTACAGAAGAAGGATGCCTGACTCAATGCCAGGCATCTTTCGTGAAATCTCAAATCAATCGATCAATGCAGGAAGAATGACAGAATCAGAACTTCTGCAAAACCTACAAGACCAGTAATCAGAGAACAGAGAGTCTG
>JAILRW010000046.1 GCA_024698005.1 Sphaerochaetaceae bacterium
GATCTCCAAGAGCTCTTGCATCAGCAATTTCATCAGCGACCTCCAAAAGCTGGTGCTCAAGTTCAGCTCTCTCTTTGACTTTCAGATCATAGCTTGCCTTTGAGCAGAAGAAGCCAGTTGGGATGAGATTCTCAACATCTACAACCTTTTCCTTTCCAAAAGAGAAATCTGGATACTTTTCACTTATACAATGCTTGATCTCAACAAGACGACCTGGGTCAAGATTCTTGTCATTGGAAGCAATGGAGTAGATCTTTTTTGCAAGTTCAGCATCTCCATTTTCAATAGCCTTGAAAAGCTGCTTTTCAGTAAACAGATAGGTGCTTACAACCTGATTTCTCTTCTTGTTATCTGTTACATCCTTCTTTGCTTCGATACAGCTCTGTGTATAGGCAAGAACTGAAAGCTGAGTAACAAGAAGAATCTCTTCTGTGATTCCAGCCTTATCCCATTCTTTCTTTGAAGCACTTCTCAATGACCAGAGGAAGATATCAAGATTATCCTTGAAGTTGTATACACTGTTCTTGAGGATAGAAATATATACCTCATAGCCAGCACGAGTGCTCTTGAGCTTCTCTGGAATATAAGAGTAGGTGTAGTGAGGGAAGAAATCTCTTAAAAGCTCTGGCCAACCCTTTGGATCGACATCTATTACCTGGTCAATAAAAGCTTTCTTGAGCTCAGGAACATCGAGCTTATCAAAGATAGCAACCTTGTCACTGATCTTCTTATATATATTAGAGAATGGAAGGGCACATTCATTGATACTAGTAGCAATCTTTCTATCAATTCTCAAATAGTTGAGAAGCAGATAGGAAGCAAGCTGAGTATCAGAAATAGTAGTACCGATATTTCTATTCTGGAAGTTGAAGAACTTGACCATCTCGTTGAAAGAATCGGATTCAGTATCAAAATCTGCATCTACAAACTCCATGACAATCTTGACCTTACTATAGAAGTCATTTTCACCCTTGAAAGATAGCAGCTGCTTCTCTTCCGGAGTGATAGGTGTATCACGGAGGATATAGGTATCAGTTTCACCAATGACTGGTGAAAAATACAGATTTTCGAGCAGGACCTTCTTTGCGTCCTTTCTGAAAGTATCCCATTCCTTTTCATTGAGAAGGTTAGGGGCAATAAGTTCTGCCTTCATATCCTTGAGTGAACACTTTCTGTCCTTGGATTCCATCAAGATTCTCAGTGTCCATTCAGTATCACTCAAGACCTTTGCTTTAAGCTTTGCAGGAATAACAGCCTTTAAAACCTTGATATGGCTCTTTGGCATTGGAGTAAGAGCCTTGAATGCCATATCTGTGCTCATTGTATTTACACTCTTACCAAATGAGATTGAAACTTCATCATCATTGATTGCCTTGATGATACCAAGCTTTCCTGTAGAGCGCTGCAAGACAAAAGAGTTAACATCGAACGCAATATCTGTTTCAAAGTTTGCAATAGCCTTGGCAACATCATCGTTTCCCTTGAGGCCAGACTTCTTCATGCAGTAATTGAAACGCTTGGATGAACCGTACTTTTTCTGATAGGCCATAATAAGAGCAGTTCTTGCATCAAGGCACTCCTTATCAAGAGCCAATTCTTTCTTCAAAACGAGGATGCTCTTATCAGTATCATCCTTGACAGTCCTGAAAAAGTCATTGAGAAGATCAATAGCAAAGGAGTGGTCGATTGAAGCAGCAACCTTGTCTGCAATACCGAGGAAATAGCCAAAATCCTCTGTCTTCTTGGAAAGAAGGATGGACCAGACCTTCTTTACATTATCTGCTTCACCTGCAGAAATATACCTGTTAAGAACCTTTTTGTAATAGAAGAGTTCCTTGTCCTGATTTCCTTCCTTTGCAAAATGCTCAGCAAGTTCCAGAACAAGCTTCCTTTCATCAAAGTCAACCTTTACAAGTCGCTCAATAACTTTCCATCTCTCTTCAGTTCTTCCACTCTCTGCATAGCAATCAGCAAGCATTCTGAGAGCATTCTTATTTTCATTCAGAGCAAGAATCTTATCAGCAAGGAATTCTACGACCTTCATGTTTCTATTTTCATAGAAAGAAACAAGAAGGTTCTGCATATGGATATTATCTTCTTGAGGACGACGGATCATGCCGATAGACGCAGATACATAACGTGAGAAAAGAAGGTTCTCATTGGCTTCGATCAAGCTATCTGCATTTTCCTTGACCTCGATCATATCCTCTTCAGATAGCTTCTTGATCTGCTTGTCATATTCTGAGAAGGCATCGACCTTAAGGTTTGTAAATTCGTTCTTGGAGAAGACTTTGTCTTCTTTGAGCATGGCAGAAATCTTCATACCATACCTCCTTATAAATTTTCATATTTCATTCATTGTAAACAATCCCGGGCAGGGGGAACCTGCTCGGGTAAATGCTCAGTGAAATTTCTATATATAAATTATCATATTTTTTTCTATTTGGCAAATTTTTCTTGTTTCAATCTGTTTATAATCAACATGCTAATGGGTTATAATATTGCCATGATTAAAATAGCTCCATCTGTTCTAAGTGCAAATTTTTCGGATATGAAACAAGCTGTATATGATATCGAATATTCCTCAGCTGAATATGTTCATCTAGATGTCATGGACGGAAGCTTTGTTCCTGAAATCACGTTCGGTTCAAAGCTTGTAAATGATATAAGACCACTGAGTAGTAAAGTTTTCGATGTACATCTTATGGTAAACAGACCAGAGAATCACATTGATTCATTTGCCAAAGCTGGAGCAGACATCATAACAATACATCAGGAATCTACAATACACATTCATAGAGTTCTTCAGATGATCAAATCCCGCAATCTAAAGTGTGGTATCTCCATTGTTCCTTCCACACCAGTTTGCATGATCACACCTATCCTTGAAATGGTAGATCTTGTACTTGTAATGACAGTCAACCCTGGATATGGTGGCCAGAAGCTCATCCAGAGCTGTCTTGACAAGGTAATTGAACTTAAAGAGATCAGAGAAAGAGAAGACTATAGTTATGAAATTAGCGTAGATGGTGGAATCAATCTTGCAACAGTACAGGATGCAGCTGCAGCTGGTATAGATGTTGCAGTAGCTGGTTCTGCGTTCTTCTCAGCCAGCGACAAGAATACATTTGTTGAATCCATGAAGAGACTTGCACAGGAGGCTGTATCTTGAAGGCAGTCATTCAGACCGTTAAAAATGCAAGTGTAAGTGTGAATGGAATGGTGACAGGCTCAATAGATGAAGGGATGCTCTGTTACTTTGGTGTAGAAAAGCATGACACTGAAGATATGCTCATTCCTTTTCTTGAAAAGCTACTTAAGCTTAGAATATTCAAGGATGAGAATGGCAAGACCAATCTGGATCTAGCCTCAAGTGGAGGCAAACTTCTTTTTATTAGCCAGTTTACTCTTGCCTCAAATATATATAGAGGTAATAGGCCCTCTTTTGATAGTGCAATGACACCTGACAGAGCAAAAGAATTCTACGAAAATGCTATTATTTTCTTACGCAGTAGAGAGCTCATTGTAGAGACTGGTGTTTTTGGAGCACATATGCAGGTTTCATACGTAAACGATGGACCGGAGACTTTTGTTCTAGAAAGTGATAAATTTCTAAACAAAAAGTAATACAAAAATTTATTATTTTATATAGAGTACTTCAAAGGAGTATTTTCATGGCAAAAACAGATAAAAATATTGATGAGATAAAGAAGGCAAGACAAGAGGCCCTCGAGAATGCAAGAGCACAGATAGATAAGCAGTTTGGCAAGGGCTCTATCATGAAGCTTGGTGATGCCAGAGAGACCATGGATGTCGAAGTAATTCCTTCTGGATCTCTTCTGCTCGATGAAGCGCTCGGAGTAGGAGGCTATCCAAAAGGCCGTGTAATTGAAATATATGGACCAGAAAGCTCTGGTAAGACCACTCTTGCTCTTCATGCAATTGCAGAGTGCCAAAAACAGAATGGAACAGCTGCTTTTATCGATGCAGAACATGCTCTTGATCCAACCTATGCAAAGAATCTTGGTGTAAATATCGACGAACTTTGGATCAGCCAGCCAGATAATGGTGAACAGGCTCTTGAAATCACAGAATCCCTAGTTCGTTCTGGAGCAGTCGATATTATCGTTATCGACTCCGTTGCAGCTCTCACCCCAAGGGCTGAAATCGAAGGTGATATGGGTGATAGTGTAATGGGTGTACAGGCAAGACTCATGAGCCAGGCGCTCAGAAAGCTTACCGGTATTCTAGCAAAGAGCAACTGTACAATCATCTTCATCAACCAGCTCAGAATGAAGATTGGTGTAATGTTTGGAAATCCAGAGACCACAACAGGTGGTAATGCACTCAAGTTCTATGCATCAGTTAGAATGGATGTGAGGAAGATCGAAACAATTGGAAAGAATTCTGATGATGTTACAGGCAACAGAATCAGAGTAAAGATCGTAAAGAACAAGGTTGCTCCTCCTTTCAAGAAGTGCGAGCTCGATCTCATGTTCGGTTCCGGTATCAGCTATACTGGAAGCATGCTCGATGCTGCGCTCAAGTATGGTCTTGTAGAGAAATCAGGTTCCTGGTTCAGCATGAATGGCGAAAAGATTGGACAGGGTAGAGATAAGACTCTCGAATACTTCAATAACAATCCTGAGCTATTGAAGGAAACTGTAGAGAAACTCAGAGAGATCATGTTCCCTTCTAAAGATAAAAAGGATGAGGAGTCCAATAGTTGAGCGAAAATGAAACCTCACTCCAGCTTGAGGTAAAAGACAGCGATAAGCAGGTCTTTAAGACTCCAGTTTTTGAAGGGCCTTTGGACCTGCTGCTCTGGCAGATACAGAAAGCAGAAGTAAACATCCTCAATCTACCTATCGCTGAGATTACTGATCAATTCATCAGTTATATCAAAGAGCACGAAAGCTCGCTAAAAAATTTGGCCGAATTCTATAAGATGGCGGCCGATTTATTATATATAAAGAGTAGATTTCTTCTTCCTGAAGAAGTTGTTGTGGATGAAGAGTACGAAGACCCGAGACAGGAACTTGTCGATAGACTTCTTGAATATCAGAAATTCAAGAAGTATACCGATCTTCTAACAGGTGTAGTTACAAGCGATAGCTTCTATATTCCCAGGAAAGAAAATCTATTCAATGTTCCTTTTACTGATAATGACCTATTTAAAGGTATTGAACTTTCAGATCTTTTCATTACATTCCAGAACCTGCTTGAAAAAGTAGCTCCAAACAAACTCTTTAACGTATACGAAGAAGTATCCATCAAGGAAAAAAGGACCCTCCTTGAGGAGTTACTTGATTCTGGAGACACTGTAACAATTTCAGATCTCATAGTTGACCCAACAAACCCTCTTCACATAATATGCAGCTTCATGGCTATCCTTGAGGCATGCAAAGATAGGATGATAATCTTCAATCAACCAGAACCTCTTGGTGAAATATATATAGTAAGAAGACCAAAGGATTATGACGAACGCCTTGCTGAAGAGTATGACAAGGACTACGACGAAGTTGTTGAACACAACCTAGAAGAAGCGGATGATTATTCAATAATTACTCAGGAAGCGAAAGAAAAAGAGATTGCAGAAGGTCTCATTGAGGAAGAAGAAGGGTATAAAGAAGACCTTGTCTTTGGAGAAGAAGAAGATCTGCTTTTGGATGAGGAGGAGTGATATATGCTGAGCACAAATGCACGAATCATAGAAACTGTTCTTTTCATTGAGAACGAAGCTTTGGATGAAGAAAGACTTTCAGAGATGACTGGGCTCGATGATAGGGAAGTATCTGTTGCACTCTCTGAGCTCGAAAAAGTTTATAAGGAAGAGGGCCATGGTCTTTTCTTGAAACAGAATGAAGATTCGACCTGGAATTTTTCTCCAGTCCCTGAACTGTATGATTCACTCAGGAAGACCTACGGAAAGAAGGTCGATAGAAGACTTACAAGAGCCGCATTGGAAACTCTTTCAATTGTTGCATACACACAGCCTGTCACCAGAAAGGAAATTGACCACATCAGGGGTGTTGCTAGTGATACTATCGTAAGACTTCTCAGGGATAGAGAGTATATTAAGGTCATAGGAAGAAAGGATGTCCCAGGTCATCCATGTCTTTATGGCACAAGCAGGAAGTTCCTGTTTGAATTTGGACTTCATTCTATCAGTGATTTACCAAAACTCTCAGATATTGATAGAATGAGGTTCGACAAGAACGATGAAGGAGAACTTTTCAATGATAATTGAATATCCAGTCAGATTACAGGTATATCTTGCCAAATGTGGCGTTGGTTCTAGACGTTTCTGCGAGGATCTAATTAGCCAGGGACGCGTTATGGTCAACAACAAGGTCATAAGGGAGATGGGCGTCAAAGTAAATGAAGACGATGTAGTACAGGTAGATACAGAAACAGTTGAGGTAATCGATAAAACTTATTATATCGCCCTCAACAAGCCAAAGGGCTATGTATGTACAAACTATGACCCAAATGAAACCAGATATGCCCGTGATCTCATTCAGATCAGGGATAAGGATCTGCTTTTCAATGTAGGTAGACTTGATAAGGATTCAAGTGGTCTTCTTCTCTTCACTAATGATGGAGACTTTGCAAACAAAGTCACCCATCCAAAGTTTGAAATTGAGAAGGAGTACCTTGTACACCTTGATAAATCAATCGATATTGAAGATTTGACAAGAGCACTGAAGGGGCTTTATATAGATACAGATAAACCTTACAAGCTTAAAAGCTATGAGTTTGTTCCAAGAAGAAAGGATTACATAAGAGTTACCTTGACAGAAGGTAAGAATAGGGAAGTTAGAAAAATATTTTCATTCCTTGGCTATGAAGTAAAGTCTCTTATGAGAATGAGAATTGGCTGTATTCTACTTGGAAATCTTCAGAGTGGTGAGTTTAGAAATCTTACCAAGAAAGAGATGGATGGACTTATTGAAGGAAAGACCAGCCTTGATCCAAGAAAGAAATTCGGAGCTGCACTCAGAAAGGAAAAAGAAGAGAAGGCAAAACTCAGAGCAAAGAACAAAAGAGAGGCATTCAAATGATAGTTGCAATCGATGGGCCAGCAGGAAGTGGAAAAAGTTCTATAGCAAAGATGATTGCTAAAGAACTGGGATACTATTTTCTGAATACAGGATCCTTTTACAGAGCTATTACCAGAGCACAGATCGACAAGGGTCTTGATCCTATGGATAGAGAGTCCGTCCTCAACACTGCAAAAGAGATAAACATCTCAGTTGAGAAGGGCAACATCTGTATCGATGGCAAGGATGTTGAAGATGTACTTCATGGACCAGATATCGATAAATATGTCTCTCAGGTATCCTCTGATCCTAGAATCAGAAATATTGTAGATACACTGGTCAGAGATATTGCTAAAGGAATGGATATCGTAACAGAGGGAAGAGATACTACAACAGTTGTATTCCCAAATGCTGAATGTAAATTCTACTTTGATGCAACTCCAGAAATCAGAGCAGAAAGAAGAATCAAGCAGCATCCAGAAGGCCAGACATACGAAGAAGTTCTAAAAGCAATCAAAGAAAGAGACTACAATGATAAAAATAAGCCTGTTGGAGCGCTTAAATTAGCGGAAGATGCCATATATGTAGATACTTCCTTATTGACCATTAAAGAAGTTTGTGAGAAAGTGATAATGGTTGTCCGTACGAAAAATTCGCACAAGGGTAATTAATAGATAAGTTTAGGAGCAAAGAAGTGGAAGACGAAACTCAGATGACTGACATGCAGGCCTTACTGAATGAGCAGTATCTTAAGTCACTTGCTGGCATTGAAGACGGTCAGATCGTAACCGGAACTGTTGTACAGTTAAATAACGAGTATGTATTTGTAGACGTAGGCTACAAGAGCGAAGGAAAGATTCCAGTTGATGAATTCATCGAGCTACCAAAGGTTGGCGACAAGGTCAACGTAGCTATCATCAATAAGGAAGGCAAGCACGGCCAGATCATCGTATCTAAGAAGAAGGCTGATGCTAAGGAAAGAACAGAGCTCCTCAAAGAAGCTGCTGAGAACCGCACCCCAATCCTTGGTAAGTTCGCTAAGGTCATCAAGGGTGGTTATGAGGTTGACCTCGGTGCTGATTACAAGGGTTTCTGCCCACTTTCAAAGGCAGACGTTGTCAGAGTTGAAGATCCAGAATCTCTCATTGGCAAGACTGACTACTTCGTAATTGACAAGTTCCACGCAGGCACTAAGCTCAAGAGTGTTGTTTCTAGAAGAGAATATCTCGAGAAGATCATTTCCGAGAATAAGAAGAAGTTCTTCGAATCAGTTCAGATTGGTGATGTAGTACAGGGTGAAGTAAAGTCATTCACATCCTTCGGTGCTTTCATCGACCTTGGTGGTTTTGATGGTCTTCTCCATATCAACGATATGTCCTGGGGACATGTTACTAGACCAAAAGATTTCGTAAAGAAGGGCCAGATCGTTCAGCTTCGCCTTATCAACATTGACAAGGAAAACCAGAAGATCAATCTCTCTCTCAAGCACATGCAGGAAGATCCATGGACCAACTTCGAGACCAGATTCAACGTTGGTGATGTAGTCAAGGCTCCAGTAACAAAGATCACTTCCTTTGGTGTTTTCATTGAGATCGAACCTGGTATCGAAGGTCTTGCTCACATCTCTGAGCTCTCATGGACAAAGAAGATCACAAATCCAAAAGACATCCTCAGCATTGGCGATGTAGTTGAAGCTAAGATTCTTGGCTACGACCTCGACAAGAAGAGAGTTTCCCTCGGCCTCAAGCAGCTTACTGAGAATCCATGGGATACAATCGAAGAGAGATATAAGGTTGGTACCGTTCTCAAGAGAAAGGTTGTAAAGCTCACCAACAGTGGTGCATTCATCAATCTTGAGGATGGCATTGATGGTTTCCTCCACGTTGACGACGTATCTTGGACAAAGAAGATCAAGAACATGAGCCAGTTCTGTGCAGAAGGTGACGAGATTGAAGTTGCTGTTTCTAGCGTACAGCCAGAAAATAGAAGAATCAGACTCTCTGTAAAGAACCTTGAAGGCAACCCATGGCAGAACTTCAAGAAGAGTCATCCAAAGTTCTCTAATGTCACTGGCGAAATCTCCAATGTTACAGACTTTGGTGTATTCGTTAAGGTAGATGGTGGAATTGAAGGTCTCATCTCCAAGTTCAACCTTGTTGGACCAGATGAAGAGTTCAATGACAAGATCCTTGAGAACTACAAGGTTGGTGATCAGATTACTGCAATGGTAGTTGAAATCAACCCTTCCACTCAGAAGCTTTCTCTCTCTGTCAAGGAGATGATCAAGAAGGCTCAGGAATCTGAGATGGCTAAGTACATGGCAGAAACAAAGGATGATGACGATAGCTTCTCCCTTGCTGACATGATGAAAGCCAAGGGCGAAGAGTTCTAAGCTCTTCTTCCAGTAATAGGGTAGGCGGGGAAGACCCGCCTATCTATTTCAAAGGGGAAATGAGTATGAAAAAAGATAAAAAGGAAGTCATTGAGCTTACTGGAGCTGAAAAGGTTGCAGAAAAGACAGAGAAGTTTTTCTACAATAATTGGAAGAAAATTACTATTGTATGTGCTGTAATCGCTATTGCTCTTGTAATCCTTGCTGTTGTTACTGTCATGGACAACAACAAGAAGGAAAAGCAGTTCACTGAAGTTTTCAATCTTGAACAGGGCTATAATTCAATTCTAAGTCTTGATAACACAAGTGATGAATTCAATAAGGCTCTTGCGGATCTCAATGCTAAGGCAGATGCTCTTATTGCTGATGCTGATGGATATCCAGAAATTAAAGCTAAGTACATCAAGGCACTTGCTGCAATGGTTGCTCAGGATTGGAATACTGCAGCTTCCTCAATGGAAGATGTAGCTGTAGCTGCTAAAGATACTTATCTAGTTCCTGCTGCACTTGTTAATGCTGCTGTAGCTTACGAGAATGCTGGTTCACAGGATAAGGCTCTTGAGCTTTACAATAAGGTTTGGAATGATTTTGGCAAAGATTGTCCAGAAGGTCCAAAGGCTCTTTTCAACGTAGCTAGAATCTATGAAGCAAAGGGTGATACCGAACTTGCTAAAGCAACTTACAGCCAGCTTGTTGATACTTATCTCAGCACAACAGGTTCTGAGTATGCTCGCATAGCTAACGCTAGACTTATTACACTCTGATTTTCAGAGGATTTAAAAGAGAGAAGGGTAGAATGAATAGGGGAATTAGTTTAATTTTCTTTATTATTCTTACCCTTTTTTTGTTTGTATCCTGTGGAACTCCAACGATTATAAATTTCACAGATGCAATTTCTTTAGTTTCAACATCTGATACGACTAATAATACAATATCTTTACATTTTACAGTTGATACTAACGAGTTTGAGAATATAACATCATCAGATCTTGATTCTGCTTCACCATCTGTTGTTTTCCTGTACTCGATTACAGATAATTCAACTACAAATATTTACCAGGGTACAAAATTTAAGTCTTTATTTTCTTCAAAATATAAAGGCACTAATTATTTTGGCTATCCAATATATGAAATTGATGAGGGAAATGGTATCTGTGAAGTTAGTTTATCAGATTTAGATAGTAGTCTAAGTGGTACATATTCACTTTTCCCATTAAAAAGATCTGGTATAAGTACAGTAGCAGATCCAACATATACATATTCACAGAGTGAATCTGATATTGATTTTCTTAATAACGAAACGTATACATTTACATTCTCTGTTGAGAAGTCTACAGATTATAATTACAAAATGAAAGTTAATATCTCTGTAGAAGATGAAAGCCTGAAAGATGAAAATATCTATCGTTATAAATCAAACGAATATTTCTATACACTGAACAGTTCTGACATCTCTGATTCAGCCAAGGATTATTCATTTGTTACTAACAATTCATCTGTTAAAGGTAATACAACAAGTATAAATTTTTTTGCTGCCGTTAACTTCCGTGGAAATTTTTCAAATATCTTCTGGTCTGATTTGAAGTACGTTGGCAGTATTACTCTTTGATATTTTATCAAATGATTAAATTCTGTTAATTTTGATTTATAATGTTTACTTGTAATTCTTTATTATAAAACAAATTACTGATTAACTATTCTAAAAATTTTTTAATCCCTCTGATTTATTAGATATAATATATATTCTGTCAACTAGAAATTGATAAATAATTATTAATTTTCTATATGTTTAAATTAAAGTGTTTTTCATGTAACATAAGC
>JAILRW010000059.1 GCA_024698005.1 Sphaerochaetaceae bacterium
TCTACCATAATCTTTGCAGCCTGCTCGATAGTAACATTTCTCTGTACTGTGATTGGGTCCTTTCTGATAATCTTACTAACTGTAAGATTGGCCATGAGGGACTTTGTCTCGTAGATGCTGAGAGATGTGAGAGGAGAAGGAAGTGCTCTCAGAATATCTCTATCAGAGATGATTCCAACAAGATGCCAATCATCATCAAGAACAGGAAGGCAGTGAACCTTGCTGCTCTCCATCAAATCAGCGGCATCCTGGATGCTCATTTCAAGATTAGTAGTAACCAGATTAGTATTCATTCGCTGTTCAATCTTCATAGTTTTACTCCTAATTCAATTATACATCGATTTTCAGATCATGCACCAAGATATGCTTTCTTTATTACAGGATCATTCATGAGTTCCTTACCAGATCCAGTCTTTACGATTGAACCTGTTTCAAGAACGTATGCCCTGCTTGCAACAGAAAGCGCTGCCTGAGCATTCTGCTCTACCAGAAGGATGGTTGCACCATTCTTATGGAGGCTCTTGATGATATCAAAAATGTGGTCGACAAAGATTGGTGCAAGACCCATTGAAGGCTCGTCAAGCATGATGAGCTTTGGGTGTGCCATCATTGCACGTGCCATAGCAAGCATCTGCTGCTCACCACCAGAGAGGGTACCTGCAATCTGCTTTCTTCTTTCAAGAAGTCTTGGGAAGAGTTCGAATGCCTGATCCATACTCTCCTTGATTTCAGAGTTTGGTCTTGTATAGGCTCCCATCTCAAGGTTTTCTTCAACGGTCAAGCGAAGGAAGATTCTTCTACCTTCTGGAACCATTGAAAGGCCCTTGGATACGATAGTGTGTGCACTTGTCTTTGCAATAGAGTGGTCCATGAACTGGATATCACCCGTCTTAGATCTCAAGAGACCTGAGATGGTGTTAAGAGTTGTGGACTTACCTGCACCATTTGCACCGATCAAGGTAACGATCTCGCCCTCATCTACATAGAAGGAGATACCCTTGATAGCATGAATTGAACCATAGTATACGTTGATATCATCAACTGTAAGAATTCTGCCCATATTACTCCTCCCTCTTTGTGCCAAGGTAAGCTTCGATAACGGTAGGATTGTTCTGGATGTCAGATGGAGTTCCTCTTGCAATTACCTCACCGAAGTTAAGAACTGTAATCTCTTCACAGATACCCATAACGAGACTCATATCATGTTCAATAAGCAGGATAGCAATATTGAATTCATCTCTGATCTTCCTGATAGTCTCCATCAGTGCTGTTGTTTCAGCTGGGTTCATACCTGCTGCTGGTTCATCAAGGAGCAGAAGCTTTGGATTTGTAGCCAGAGCTCTTACGATCTCAAGTCTTCTCTGTGCACCATAAGGAAGGTTACCAGCCTTAATCTTTGCCATACCCTGCATATCGAATACGCTCAAGAGTTCGAGGGCCTTTGCCTTAGCTGCCTTCTCTTCTCTCCAGTACTTAGGAAGACGGAGAATTGAAGAGATCATGCTGTACTTCATGCTGTGGTTGTAGCCGATAAGTACATTGTCCAGAACGGACACATTCTTAAAAAGACGGATGTTCTGGAAGGTTCTTGCAATACCAGCGTGGCTACGCTGGATAGTTGAATAGCCTTCAAGATCCTTTCCATCGAGAATTACCTTTCCCTTGGTTGGAACATATACACCAGTGAGGAGATTGAATACTGTAGTCTTACCTGCACCGTTAGGACCGATGAGACCTGCAATTTCATTTTCCTTGACCTCGATGCTGAAGTCGCTTACAGGAGCAAGGCCTCCGAATACGACTCTGAGGTGTTCACACTTCAAAACTGTCTTACTCATTGCCATTTCTCCTCTTATTAATGCCATTTACAATCTTCTGGATGATTCTCTTGAGAGAGAAGTCATAGTCGCCCATAAGACCTTCTGGACGGAAGATCATCATGAGTACAAGGGCCAGAGAGTATACTACCATTCTGTAGTCGGAGAATGCTCTTAAGAGCTCAGGAAGAGCTGTAAGAACGATTGCTGCAAGAACAGAACCGAACATAGAACCCATACCACCAAGAACGACCATAACGAGGATTTCGATGGACTTCATGAACTTGAAGGTTGATGGATAGAGAGAACCGATATAACCAGCATAGAGACAGCCTGCGACACCTGCGAGCATTGCAGAAAGTACAAATGCACTTGTCTTATAGAAGGTTGTATTGATACCAACAGACTCTGCAGCAATCTCATTCTCTCTGATGGAGAGAACAGCTCTACCATGTCTGGACTTCATGAAAGTGTGAATTATGAAGATGCACAGTATTACCATGAAGTAACAGATGTTAAAGCTGGTGAACTTAGGAATTCTTGCAAGACCAGCAGCACCATAAGTGAACTTGAAACCAAGGACAGAGTCGATGTTTGTAAGGACAACACGGATGATTTCACCAAAACCAAGGGTGATGATTGCAAGGTAGTCGCCCTTAAGTCTCAATGCAGGAATACCAATCAAGATACCGAAGATACCAGCAACGACTGCACTGATAATTACAGCGATAATGAAAAGAGGAATTACAGGGAGTGTATTTCCTGATCTTATCAAGGCTGCTGCTGGAGTTGCCTTCATGAAGATAGCACCTGCGTAAGCGCCTACTGCCATGAAGCCAGCATGTCCAAGTGGAAGCTGTCCAAGGTAACCACAGGAAAGATTCAAAGAGGTAGCAAGAATGATGTTGATACCAATTGTAATGAGAATACCTCTCCAGTAGTTGGTAATAACGCCAGATGAAATCATAAGTGTTATTACACCCCAGATTGCTAAGAGGACAATTGTGTTAATAGCGTATGAGGCTGATGTAGGGATAGTAAATTTTTTCTTCATATTGAACCTCCATCAAACCTTTTCCTGAATCTTCTTTCCAAGAATGCCTGTAGGCTTGAAAAGAAGAACGATAATCAGGACAAAGAATACGACTGCATCCTTCCACATTGAAAGGTGTGCAGCAGCAACGAGTGCCTCAAGAATACCAATAGCAAATCCACCGATCATAGCACCAGGGATTGAACCGATACCACCAAGAACGGCAGCAACGAAAGCCTTGATACCAAGCATAGAACCCATTGTAGGGCTGGACTGTGGATATGCACAAAGGTAGAGAGCGGAACCGATACCTGCAAGAGCAGAACCAATTGCAAAGGTAAAGGAAATAGTCTTGTTAAGGCTGATGCCCATGAGCTGAGCAGCACCCATATCCTCAGATACGGCTCTCATAGCCTTACCCATCTTTGTCTTGTTAACAAGAATTGTAAGGGCTGCCATAGCAATAACACTGACTACAATGGTAACGATTGCAGCATAGCTGATACCTACACTTCCCAAACTAACGCTTCCGTTTACCATTGGGCTCATACTCTTCTGGTCTGCACCGAAGACTAGCTGTGCGCCGTTTTCAAGCAAGAAGGAAATACCGATTGCTGTAATGAGAAGTGAAAGTCTAGGTGCACTTCTAAGTGGTGTATAGGCAACCTTTTCAATTGCAACACCAAGAATAGTACACATTATGACTGCAAGAACAACTGCCACTAGTGGAGGTAAAGCAAAGCTTGCAATTGCATAGTAGACGACATATGCACCTACCATGATGATATCTCCATGGGCAAAGTTAAGAAGCATTATGATTCCGTAAACCATACTGTAGCCAAGAGCTACGAGTGCATAAACAGAACCTGTCTGCAGACCATTGATGATCTGTGCTATCAAGGTATAAAAATCCATACCGAAGATTTCTCCCTATAAAATTTTATGTATTTTACAAAAAAGTGCAGAACTATAACTAGCCCTGCACCTCTTTTTTTTAACAGATTAGTCCTTTCAGACCAAACTATTAGAAGAATTCCTTGAATACCTCATCACCATTGGTGAGTTCGATGATTGCAACGGACTTAATTGGATCGTTGGTTTCGTTGAATGTGTAAGAACCTGTGATACCCTCGAAACCATTCATATTCTTCATTGTGTCGATAACCTTCTGCTTGTATTCTGCAGAACCAGCCTTGAGACCAGCTGCTTCAGCAGCCTTGAGGCCTTCAGTAAGAACCATAGAAGCATCCCATGCGAGAGGAGCGAACATGTTAGGAACGTCCTCACCATAAGTAGCCTTATAGTCCTTCTCGAATGGTTCAACAGAAGGAGTACCAGCAGCATAACCAGAGAAGTATACAGTACCCTCGAGGTCAGCAGCAGAAGCGTACTTCTTTACAGAACCGAAACCGTCACCACCGATTACCTGAGCCTGACAACCGAGAGCTCTGAGAGCTGTAATAGCGAGACCAGCCTGGCTGTAATAGATTGGCATGAGGACTACGTCTGGGTTAGAAGCAGCAATGTTAGTCATCTGAGCCTTATAGTCTACGTCACCAGCAGCGAAAGCTTCCTTAGCAACAACGGTAAGACCATACTTGTCCATTTCCTTGTTGAAACCGTTTACGATAGCTTCGGAGTAGTCAGAACCATTTTCATAGAAGATTGCAACTTTCTTTGCATTGAGCTTCTTAGCAGCATACTCTGCCATCTTCTCGCCCTGGAATGGGTCAAGGAAGCAAGCTCTGAAGACGTTGGTCTTAACTTCGATGGTCTTTGCATCTGGATCCATGACTGTTACCTTAGGAGAGGTAGCAGATGCAGTGATCTGAGGCATGTTGATATCATAAGTTGCATCAGAAAGAGCAATTGTAGCACCAGTAAGAACAGAACCGACAATTGCAGTAGCACCCTTATCTACAGCGAGGTTGAGAGCGTTTACAGACTCTACACCATCAGCCTTGTCGTCAAACTCAAGTAGGTTGATCTGCTTGCCATTGATACCACCCTTGGCATTTAGCATATCGAAGTACATCTTGACTGCGTTTCTTACAGGTACGCCATACTGTGCATAGTCACCGGTTGTGTTTCCGATGAATGCAATTGTTATAGTCTCTGGAGCTGCTGCCTTTGATGAATCTGCAGCTGCAGAGGATTCTGCCTTCTTGCCACATGCTGTAAAGAGCATTGCCATTGCAAGAAGAGCTACAAGAACAAATGTCATCTTTTTCATTATTGTTCATGCTCCTTTGATTGCAAAATTAAGTAATTGCTAATATAGGGAATATAAGATTTTTTGAAAAGAGCCAAAGATACAAAAAAACACATATTTATACATATTTAATTCATTTTTTTGTAATTTTCTTGAAATTTAGCCTTTATTTGGGGTTTTTCAAAAGTGAAAAATTATAAAAATCTTTACATTTCAGCTTGAAAATCAACACTTTGTACTAAAAATAACAAAACAAGGAGGGATTAAAACAGCTTTTATCGTAAAAATGTTGATTATTTTTCCCTTCCTCTGGATTTTATATTTAAAGCCTTCCAATCGTTCTCAAACAAAAGCAAAAGGCTGTAACACTTTTTTGTTACAGCCTTCAATCCTATTAAGGTATTATCAATTACTTCTGAAGTGACTTCATGTACTGAGTGCGCTCCCAGTGAGCACCATCATCCATCTTCTCCTGAGCGAGCTTGCCCTGGAAGTCAGCGATAGACTTGTAGCCCTTCTCATCCATCCATGTCTCAACATCCTTGAGCATTGCAGGAATTGCGTCAAAGCCCTTGGAGATGATCACGGAACAAACCTCGGTAACCTTTGCACCAGCAAGGAGCATCTTTACAACTGTACTACCTGAGTGGATACCTGTGGATGCAGCGAAATCCAGACCCTTGATCTCTGCACTCATAAGAGCGATCCATCTGAGGGATTCTGCATATTCATCTGCACTAGAGAGACTTCTCATGCCAACAAGCTTCTCATTCTTGATATCGATGTCTGGTCTGTAGAATCTGTTGAAAAGAACAAGAGCATCGACCTTTTCCTTAGCAAAATCAGAAATCATATTAGCAAGTGAAGAGTACTTGTAACCAATCTTCATTGCAATTGGAAGTTTTGTAGCCTTTTTAGCAGCCTTGGCAAAAGCAATTGCTTCCTTCTCAACCTCCTTACCCTCAACTTCTTTATCAGAAGCGATTGGATAGTAGTTGAGCTCAAGAGCATCAGCACCTGCAGCTTCGAATCTCTGGATGAATTCAGACCAGGTATCAAAATGAGTACAGTTTATTGAAGCAATTACAGGAATAGTAAGTTCTTTCTTTGCTGCCTTGATAAGTTCTACATACTGATTGATGTAATAATCCTTCGCAATATTATGAGCGACTTCCTGATAATCAGCGAAATCAAGGAATTCTGTGTGCTTTGCTGTCTCTGCGAGAGCATCAGAATTAATCTGCTCTTCGAAGATAGACTTGAGGACGACTGCGCCAGCACCAGCCTTTTCACAT
>JAILRW010000081.1 GCA_024698005.1 Sphaerochaetaceae bacterium
GTGTAATGGTAACACTGCAGATTCTGGTTCTGCCTTTGGGGGTTCGAATCCCTCCATCCCAGTAGGATGGTTCCTTCGTCTAACGGTTAGGACGGGAGATTCTCAGTCTCTAAATAGGGGTTCGATTCCCCTAGGAACTAATGGCAACTGATTACAGTTGCTTTTTTTTTGCTCCTCGGTTGTTTTGATAATGAATTGGGGCTCTTCCACCTTAATCATTTTTTATGTATACTGCGCGAGGATAAATAATTATTTGAGGTTTTAAAGTAATGATAACAGCCAGCAACATATCTCTTTCCTATGGAACTCAGGTACTGTTCAAAGAAGTCAACATCAAGTTTACTCCTGGTAACTGCTATGGCATCATTGGTGCAAATGGTGCAGGAAAATCTACATTCTTGAAGATTCTTTCTGGTGAAATCGAAGCAGATACCGGTGAAGTTATCGTCACACCTGGCGAAAGACTCACAACTCTCAGACAGGACCACTTCGCTTTCAACCAGTATAGAGTAATTGATACTGTAATCATGGGCTATGAAAAGCTCTATGATGTAATGAAGGAACGTGATCTTATCTATGCAAAGGAAGATTTCAGCGAGGAAGACGGAATCAGAGCTGCAGAGCTTGAGACCGAATTTGCTGAAATGGGTGGATGGGAAGCAGAAAGTGAAGCTGCCCAGATGCTCGATGGACTTGGAATCCCAACCAAGTTCCATGATAAGAAAATGGAAGAAATCGAAGATAACCTCAAGGTCCGTGTTCTTTTGGCTCAGGCTCTTTTTGGAAACCCAGATATTCTTCTTCTTGACGAACCTACAAACCATCTTGATCTCGAATCTGTACATTGGCTTGAGGACTTCCTTGCAAACTTCAACAACACAGTCATCGTAGTCAGCCACGATAGACACTTCTTGAATACTGTCTGTACACATGTTTGTGATATCGACTATGGCAAGATCCAGCTCTATGTTGGTAACTATGACTTCTGGTATATGTCATCTCAGCTTGCTGCAAAGCAGATGAAGGATGAGAAGAAGAGAAGAGAGGACAAGATTGCAGAACTCAAGGAGTTTATCCAGCGCTTTAGTTCCAATGTTGCAAAAGCAAAGCAGGCAACAAGCAGAAAGAAGCTTATTGATAAACTTACCCTTGATGATATCAAGCCATCATCAAGAAGATTCCCATATGTAGCATTCAAGCCAAATAGAGAGATTGGTAAGATCTGTCTTGAAATCAAGGATCTATCAAAGACAATTGATGGAGAGAAGGTAATCGATAAGCTCAACCTTACAATCAATCCTGGTGACAAGGTTGCATTTGTCGGTCCTAACCACTATGCAAAGACCGTTCTCTTCCAGATCATCTCTGGCGAACTTGAACCAGATGAAGGCTCATACAACTGGGGCGTTACAACTTCCCTAAGCTACTTCCCTAAGGACAATTCCAAGATGTTCGATACTGATATGAGCATCGCTGAATTCCTTCAGCAGTATTCAACTGAAGATGATGATACTTTTGTAAGATCCTTCCTGGGAAGAATGCTTTTCACTGGTGATGAAGCTCTCAAGGCTTGTAGAGTTCTTTCTGGTGGTGAGAAGGTCAGAGTTGTCCTTTCCAAGATGATGCTTGAAAGTGCAAACTGTATGATCTTCGATGAGCCTACCAGCCATCTCGACCTTGAATCCATTCAGGCTCTCAACGATGGACTTATCAACTTCAATGGTACATTGCTCTTCAACAGCCATGACCATCAGTTTGTTGAATCTCTGGCAAACAGAATTATCGAGTTTGTTCCAGGTGGAATCATTGATAGAATGACAAACTTCGAATCTTACCTCTCAGATGAAAGTGTCGATGCGATTAGAATGAAGGCATATGAAGGTAAGGTAAAGAAGGTTGCTCTTTAATTAATTACTTATCATACAATGAATAAAAGGCAGGATTTTCCTGCCTTTTATTGTTTTAGAATTCATCTGTAAAAGATCCATCTTGAATAATATCGACTTCATCTCCATTTTCAAGAAGTGCAGAAATCTGCAGATCTTTGGAACCTATTGGAAGCTCTAGACGAGTAAAACTTGTGTTGATTCCATTTTCTTCAAGTCTTGTCTCATCTTCCTCTGTAATTGCTTCAGGGGTGACACCTCCAAGAACAATTGTGGTCGTTCTCATTCTATCTATTATTGGAATGCCAAGACAGAGATCTTTCCTCGATGCGTGAGTCATATGGTCACAGAGAATTATTTCACCAATCTGTGTACTCTTTGAATCACTCTTGAAAAAACAGTTAATTTCATCATTTCCATCTTCAAGAGTAAAACCAGTGAGTTTTCCATTTTCAATTGTTACTGAAGCATTCTCAAAGAAACGGTCAAACAGTCTGAATTTTCTGGTAGTTGTAAAGTGCCCACTTGCGTTTTTGAAATCAACAGGAACGATGACATCTTCACATGGATAGGAAGGGTAGAAGTATCTTCCTTCCTTAAGTCTTACAGCTGAAGTCTGGAAACTTGCACCCTTTGCAAGAGGAAGATAAAGGTCACAGTTTGGTCCCTTGACGTGGAGAGCTGATATTCCTAGAGATTCGAGATGGCTGATTCTCTTTCTGAGAACTTTTTCCTGGCTTATCGTTAAATCAGTACTCTCTTCATCAAGATCATAGAGTTCTGAGATATCCATCCAGAGTCTATCTACAGTCTCACCACTTCCATATAGGAACTCTGCCCAATATGGGGAAGGGACATAGACAGTTGCCCAAGGAACAGAAATTCGTCTGTCCAGTACAATAGGATCTGAAAGGAGTCTGAACTCCTGCAGCTCCTTCGCTCCCAGCTCTGCATCCTTGTCAAAATTGCATTCAGGGAATGAGGCCAGGTGCAGCATTGCCACTTTTCCTGTTTCTTTTGCCTGATATGGAGGATCGATTTCATCTACCGATTCAACTTTCCCGTCTACAATATAGACGAGGGTAGAAGTAACACCAGTGATTTCACTTGCAAGATAAGAAAGTTTCTTTGCAAACGAGAAGGTTTCTTCATTTGAGTTAATAGTTAGTTTTTCACCTTTTTCGAGCCTGAGCATCTTTTCAAGGATGAATCGAGCATATTTATCTCTGTAATAGTTGTCCATGAATGTGAATATACAAAAAAGAAAAAGGTTCTACAATCGTAGAACCCTTTGAAGCGTCCGACGGGAATCGAACCCGCATCTTCAGCTTGGAAGGCTGAGGTAATAGCCATTATACAACAGACGCAATTACGAAACATATAATCGCTTTAAAATGATTTTTAGTCAATGAGGGTGGAGATGTTTTTTTTATTTTAGCCCATTTTGATGAGAAAAATAGTAGATTGTTCATTATAGTATTAGACTTTTTTTACATATAAGAATTAGAATTACTTTGGATTTACTATCGTGCTGAACATGGAAAAATATACAGAACTTACATCGGTGGATGATTATTCCTTCTTGTTTTCAAATATCCCAGGAGCCTTTATCCTCCTCAAGCAAGGTAAAGAGAAAACAATCCTTTTTGCAAATTCTCCAGCTCTGAAACTATTAGGTTTTTCTTCGTTGAATGAGCTTTCCTGTAAAAGCTTCCTGGCTCTTGTCCACCCAGAAGATCTTTCATACACAGTGCAAAAACTAAATAGTGAAGAGAAGATCTGCATCAGATTGCTTTGCAAGGATTCAAAATATCGTTTTTTTGATTCTTGCTTCAAGTCGGTTGGAGACAAGTTCTATTCGCTTTTGATCAATGATGATAATTATGATCATGATCCATTGACGGGTCTGATGAGAAAAGATTATTTCATCAGAAAAAGAGAAGACTTTGTAAGAGCTAATTTAGAAAAAGGAAATAAGATTTCCTTCCTTGATTTCCAGATAAAGAATCTTAAGAGTCTTGATACCTTTAAAAGAAGAGAGCTTGTTAAAAAGCTTTCGGATGAACTGATAAAGATATTCCATTTTGATGCTTTAGCTTATTCTGATGATGGATTTGTTGCTTTTTCTGTTGAAGATGATAAGCTTGCGGACCACTTGGATGATGTGATAATCAAATTCAATCATATCGATGGTTCCAGGTATCTTTCACTGATAATTGGTGTGTATGAAGTAAAGGGAGAACCTCTCCCTATGGCTCTTTGTCTATCAAGGGCAAATAGTGAAAGTGAGCGCCATCTTGAAAACTTCAGATCTGGTTACTATTTCCTCGATGAAAAGTGCCTCAAGATGGACATTACTCGAGATTACATAATCAACAATCTTGATAAAGCGATAGAAGAGGGGTGGATAGTTCCATATTGCCAACCAATTATCAGAACGCTTTCTAGCAAGATATGTGGAGTGGAAGCGCTTGCACGCTGGCATGATCCTGTACATGGATTGATTACTCCAGATCTATTTGTGCCGGTAATTGAAGAGGCAAAACTATCATATAGATTGGATCTTTGTATCCTTAGGCAAATAGCCCAGATACTAAAGCGCAGGCTTGATTCGAAGTTGGGTGTATGTCCTATTTCTGTAAATATTTCCGTTTCTGACTTTTTGTTCTGTGACCTTGTATCTCTTATAGTATCTATCCTCGATGACTATTCTCTTCCTCGCTATCTTATAAATATCGAGTTCACAGAGAATGCTGTTATAGGAGATAAGGAGCGAGTTGTAGAGGCGATAAAGGAATTCCACGATGCTGGTATAAAGGTGTGGATGGATGATTTTGGAAGTGGATACTCCTCACTGAACGTACTCAAGGATTTCAATTTTGATGCCATAAAGATCGATATGGCGTTCCTTAAAGATCTAGATGAGAAATCAAAGACTATCGTGAGAATGGCTGTAAGCATGGCCAAAAAGCTCAAGATCCACACCCTTGCAGAAGGCGTTGAATCAAAAGAACAGTTCGATTTCTTGAAAATGATAGGTTGCGAGATGCTGCAAGGATACTACTTTGGAAAGCCTTTGAATGAAGAGAATGCAATCCTCAATATAAGAAAACGATTTATAAAGTATGAAGATCATGAAGAAGCTTCATTCCAGAATCGCGTAGGCCTTGTCGATATATCTAATGAGAGTGTAGCAACAGCTCTATATCTGTACGATGGAAATAGTTTTTCTCTCGTTTTTATGAATGACTACTATCGCAGTATCAGTGCATATGATGAATTGAATGCAGAAGAGTTCATAAACAGAGAGATGAACTCTCACGATTCTATCAATGGTAAGAAGTTCAGGAGCCTTGCTGATAAGGCAGCAGAGAGTCAGGTGACTGAGAGAATGCTCTTTGTCAGCAGAGATCGTATCTTCCGCTTCTCATTCAAATTCATCGCATCAAGCAGAAAAGGCAATATGCTCCTCTCTTATCTTGATGACAAGGAGTTTTCTGAAACAAGAGAGTATATCCAGCTCGATAATACAGTAAGAAACATCATCTCTGCCTTTGACTGCATTCATATGATAGACACTGAAAAGAATATAAGAAGTGTAATTGTCAGTGATGTAGCCTATGAGAGAGCTGGAGATGTCATGAAGAGTGATACAGCTTTCTATAAGAACTATGCAGACCGTTTCATCCATATTGATGACCTCGCCAGGTTCATGAAATTTACAAGCAAGGGGTATATCAAGAGCATGTTCGCCCTGAACAAGAGAGGCAGCTATTCCGATGTTTTCAGATTCCGTAAAGAGGATGGAAGCTATGAGTGGAAGGAGTTCTTGGCTATAGCATCTCCCGGCTCTGGTTCCAAGAAGATAATAGTTTGTATCCGTCCAGCTTCAATAGAGGATCAGGAGGATAGAGAACAGGCCGCTCTCAGAATTTCTGGATACTCTGAATTCATGAAGGCTCCAGTTTCCGATATGTATGCAAACCTCTGGCGCTCATTGATGCAGGCAAGTGATATAAAGTTCTTCTGGAAGGACAAGGATAGAAGATTCTTGGGAGTCAGCAAATCTTTCCTAGCTTACTATGGCTATAACTCTCTGGACGTGATAATTGGTAAGAGAGATGAAGATATGAAGATGAATGTCGATGATGAAATCTTCATACAGAAAGAAAAAGAAGTACTTGAAAAGGGAAGGATTGTAACAACTAGAGGGCTGAATATAGTTGACGGAATAATAAGACCTATATTTGCAACAAAGATGCCATTGTATAAGGGGAATGAGATCTGTGGTCTCATTGGATATTTCATCGATGTAAGTGAGGACTATGATAGGGCAAATAGAATTGTGAACGAGTCTATAGTTGACCCCGAGACAGGTCTGGCAACAGCCAGAGGTATCTTGATCACACTTACAGATCTTGAGGACAATTACCTTTATAACCATGTCGACTTCACACTGGTCGTTGTCAAGGTCAAAGGCATGGACTCTGTAAGAGACCAATATGGTAACGATCTGGGCCGTAAGCTTCAAAGCTTGATTGTCTCACGATTGAAACTTATCTATGGCACTGAGGCAACTGTCGGCAGATTCCCCGATTCTCTGGCAATCTGCTTCAAGCGAATTAAAGATGAAGAACTGGAAAATATCAATGCAAGAGCAATGGTCGAAATCGAGTCGATAAGAAATCTTAATGATTCCTCATTCACTTTGCATCCTTTCCTGGGATGTATGAACCGTTCAGAAGTAGAATCTGTTCAGGAGCTAATTATCAGTGTTGGTAGTAATCTATCTGCCAGAAACTATAGAAAAAAGAAAGATGTTGCAGTGCCAGATGCATACTTTGATATACCTCTGCCGTTTATTGTTGTAAGGCCAGTTATTGAAAACGGTTCTATCGTGGATGGAAAGTATCTGTATGTTAATAAGAAGTTCTGTGATTTCTCAGGTGTCTCAAGCAATATGATCATTGGTTCAAGCTACGAAAAGCTTGGTATAGCCAAGTCTCCATTGTGGAAAAAAGCTATTGAGAAGGCACTTAGGGGAGAGTACGTTCATGATCGTTTCTATCTCATTGGGACTGGTCTATGGATTGAATTTACAATTTCAAAGATGACCAACTCTGACTGCTTAATTATTATGATAACCAAGTTCGAGTAGATATTGTAATTTAGTCTGCTTTAGGTAACAATATAATTGTACTAAATGAATGCGGAGGTGCCTTTTATGGGACAGCGTGGTGAAGTTTTCTCTTCAAAACTCGTTAGGAACGACAGAACCTATTTCTTCAACGTCAAAGAAAATCTTTATGGTGATCTATATCTCAATATTGTAGAAAGTAAGCCAACTGAAAATGGAACATTCTTAAGACAGTCAGTTCTTGTTTATCAGGAGGATATTGGCGAATTTATCAAAGAGTTCCAGAAGTCTCTTGATTATCTTAGAACTCATGCCAAGAAAAAGAGCTCCAGAGAGCTCAGAGAAGAATCTGAAATCAATAACTAAGACTTCAAGACCTCTTGCCTAAAGGGCAGGAGGTTAATTTTTATTCTTTTTAACTTTGAAGGAAAGTCGGTGGTATGGAGTGTAGCCATACTTATCTATTGCCTCGATATGCTCCTTTGTAGGGTAGCCCTTGTGCTTTTTAAAGCCATATTCTGGGTATTTCTCGTCAAGTTCATTCATGAAGCGATCTCTGGCAGTCTTTGCTAGAATACTTGCTGCCATTATCTCATGAAAGCGGGCATCGCCTTTCACTTCAGCTCTCACAGGGTAGCCAGATAGTTCTTTTGGAACTTTATTTCCATCGATCAATATAGTGTCTACCTTTGTCCTTTCCATTATCCTCTTGGCACACTCTGCCATACCTTTCAGTGAGGCCTGAAGGATGTTTATCCTATCTATTTCCTCGTTCGAGATGAAGATGATTTCATAGTCGACAGCCTTTTCTTTTATTATCTTCTCAGCTGTCTCTCTCTGTTTCTCATTCAGCTTTTTGGAGTCATCAAGAACTTCGAATGGGAAGTCTTCAGGTAGTACGCAGGCTGCTGTGACAACAGGCCCTGCAAGGGGGCCTCTACCAGCCTCATCTGCTCCAAGAACAATTCCATCGCTTAGATCAAATAGTGTAAGCTGTTCTTCCATCAAAATCCCCTTTCTAGTATAATTTAACAGAATTTTTAATTTAGGGAGAACACCTTGTTCCTAAAATGTCTCGATATTAATGGCTTTAAAAGTTTTGCTGATAAGACCCATATTGATTTTGCCGACGGTATTACTTCACTCCTCGGTCCAAATGGTTGTGGAAAGTCAAATATCGTTGATTCTATAAAGTGGGTACTCGGAGAGCACTCTACAAAATCTCTAAGAGCTAGCAAGATGGAAGATTGTATCTTCAATGGTACAGACAACAGAAAACCTCTGCAGTTCGCTGAGGTTGCCCTTACACTTGATAACAGTGAGAGATTGCTTCCTTCTGATATGACCGAAATAGAGATCAAGCGAAGAGCTTTCAGAAGTGGAGAGAACGAATACTATATCAATAAAAATCGCTGTCTTTTGAAGAATATCAGGGAGCTCTTCTTCGATACTGGTGTAGGTAAGAGTGCTTACTCTATTCTTGAGCAGGGTAAAATTGACCAGATCCTATCTTCTAAACCAGAAGATAGAAGATATATCTTCGAAGAGGCTGCAGGTATTTCCCGTTTCAACCAGGAATGCAATGAAGCTCAGAAGAAGATACAGAGAACTGAAGAGAATATAAGTCAGGTCGAATTGATCATCAAGAGTGAGAAGAGAACCTATGACAACTTGAGAAATCAGGCAGAAAAGGCGATGCAGTACTCTGAGCTCAGCAAGAAGCTTCTCTCTCTGGATGCAGATCTCCATATCCTGAAGGTAAAGACCTATCAGGACCTCAAGAGCATGAGAAGTGAGAGAGTCGTCTCCCTGAAAGCAGACCTCGAAAGAGTTACAAATGCTCTCGAGACAAGTAAGGAAGAGATAGAGCGTTTCAATAGGGATGTCAGAGAAACTTCTGAAAAGAGCCACAACCTCAACTATGCTCTAAATAGAGCTGAAGAGGCTGTTAACGGTGTCAATGATAGAATCCACATGCTGGAAGACAGATATCGTGACTACCTTACTGCCAAGCAGGAATCTGATACTAGATGTGTAACCATTCAATCCAATATCGATAGAGACTCAGCTCAGCTTGAAGAGATGAAAGAGCAGCTTGCGGATAAGAAAGACCAGCTTGCAGAGCTCAATAATCAGGTAAGAAGAGCAAATGGAATAATCTCTGATGACCAGAAGCAGATTTCCAATTTTTCTTCCCTCATCCATAAGGAAGAGGATGCAATCAGCGACAATGATATGACTCTCGCTTCTCTTTCCATTGAGCTCAAGGATGTCATTGAAGATCTTGCTCATGAGCTTGATGAGAAGATGGGGGAGGAGTACTCCCTCAGCAGAAGAAGTAGTGCAGAAAAGCAGTTCAGAGATCGTCTAGTAAGCATAATAAATCGTTTTGGTGAAAAGAGAAAATTCTATCAGAATCTTCCATCTATTGGAGCTGAAGCATTTTCTTCTTTCTCTTCTGATCTTGAATCTGTTCTCAATGATCTCAATATCCTTTCAAGTGAATTTGATGCATTCAAAAATACAATTCCACCATTCCTTGATTCCCTGCTTGCCCCAGAAGGGCTTCTGACAAAGAAGAGACATATCTCTGAAAGGGAAGAAAGTGCAAGAAGTGAAATCGAGAAGAGCAGAGAGAAGATTTCCTCATATCGCCAGAGCAGTGCAGAGCTGCAAGCAGAGATCGATTCTCTCAGAACCACTGTTGAGCAGATGAACATGCATGTTGCAAACTTGACAGGTGTGCTCTCACAGGCTGAAACAACTACCAGGAATCTTGAAAGAGCTATTGAAGAGAAGAAGCTTGACCTGTCGGACGCACAGAGTGCTTCAAGTGTTGCTGAACTTAGAATCCAGGAGAGCAATGAGCTCTTGAAGAAGGCCGATCAGGAGAAGCTTGATCTCAAGCAGAGGGCTGATGAAATCAGAAGTGAACTCACTGAGGTCCAGGCTGAGATAAGCAGAAGATATCAGGACCTGACAAGAAAGGAGCAGGAGAGGAACAACGTCCTTGAAAGTATAAATACGATAAAGAACGATATCGAAAAGAATGAAATGCTTATCGGTAACTGTGATGAACATATTACTGAGCTCTTTTCTTCCTTCTTCAACACCTATTCCAGAAACCTTATGGAGTTCAGCGAGAGAGAGAAGGCAGATCTGCCAGAACAGGTACTTCTTGAGAACGAGCTTGCTGAAGTGAGAAAGCAGATTCAAGCACTGGGTCCAAACATCAACCATATGGCGGTAGATGACTTCAAGGAAGCTAAAGAAAGGTATGATTTTTATGTAGGACAGCTTGATGACCTCAATAAGGCAAAGGGTGACCTTGAGAAGGTCCTTATGGAGATACAGGGCAAGAGTGAGGAGCTATTCCTTCAGACCTATAAGAAGATTAGTGATAACTTCCAGGAGATGTTCAAGCGACTCTTCAATGGAGGTAGGGCTGAGATTACTTTGGCCGATCCTGAGAATGTACTATCCTCTGGCATCGATATTTTTGCTCAGCCACCAGGAAAGAAACTGATCTCTCTTTCATTGCTTTCAGGTGGAGAAAGAAGTATGACAGCAGTCGCTCTTCTCTTTGCAACCTATATGGTAAAACCATCACCATTCTGTATCCTCGATGAGATCGATGCAGCTTTGGATGATAAAAACATTGGCTATTTCCTTTCTGTTCTCGATGACTTTGGAAAGAACAGTCAGTTCATTATTATCACCCATAACAAGCATACTGTTCTTGGTTCCAATTCTCTTCTTGGTGTAACCCAGATGGAGGCAGGTGTTTCAACGACAGTTACCTACAAGCTTGCGCGAGTAGAGGGAGAGGCGGTAATCTTGAACGAGAACCAGGAAAAGGTCGATTTCGACGAGGAAGGAAGGCGCACCTAATTGACGTATTTGCTATTAATTAGTATAAATACGGAGTTGCGATATGCACTGAGGATGAGGAATGTTCGATAGCATCAGTTCAAAATTTAGCTCAATTATGAAAAATCTCTCTGGTAAGGGAAAAATTACCGAGAAGAATATTCGTGATGCAGTTGAAGAAATTAAAATTTCACTTCTTGATGCTGATGTCAATCTCAGGGTTGTCAGACGCTTCATCAATGGAACTTTAGAAGAGGCTTTGGGTGAAAAGGTTCTTACTGCAGTTGATCCAGGACAGCAGTTTACCAAGATTGTCTATGACAGAATGGTCGCTCTGCTTGGCGATGGAGAATCTTCCAATCTTAAGCTTAAAGGCAAAGATGCAACTACCATCATCCTTATGATGGGTCTTCAGGGCTCTGGTAAGACAACAACCGCAAGTAAGCTCGCTTACAAGCTTACCAAGGAAGGCAGAAAGGTAATGCTCGTTGCCGCAGACCTCGTAAGACCTGCAGCAATCCAGCAGCTCTGTGTTCTTGGTGAGAAGGTAGGAGTCAGAGTATTTACAATTCCTGGTGAAAAGAATCCAGTCAAGGTCGCTACAGAAGCAGTAAAGACTGCAAAGCATGAGCTGTATGACACAGTAATTGTCGATACTTCTGGTAGAATGCATCTTGATGATGTTCTCATGAAAGAGATCCAGGATATTGCATCTGCTATCAGACCTGACGAGACACTTTTCGTTGCTGATGCAATGACTGGCCAGAATGCTGTTTCTATTGCTCAGGAGTTCGAATCAAAGGTCGGTATTACCGGTGTTATCCTTTCTAAGTTCGATTCCGATACCAGAGGCGGTGCTGCACTCTCTCTCAAGAGTGTAGTTGGTAAGCCAATCAAGTTCATCGGTATGGGTGAGAAGCCAGAGGATCTCGAAACCTTCCATCCAGACAGAATAGCTTCCAGAATCTTGGGCATGGGTGATGTCGTCTCTCTTGTAGAGAAGGCTCAGCAGGTCTATGATCAGGAGCAGGCAGAGAAGATGGCCAAGAAGATTCAGAAGAATACCTTCGATCTTCAGGACTATCTTGAACAGCTAGAAAATATGAAGAAGATGGGCTCAGCAGACAAGCTTCTTGAAATGATTCCTGGTGCTAAGGGAAATATCAGTGAAGAGGATCTGCATCTTGAAGAGCTTGAAGTAGAGAAGGCAATTATTCGCTCTATGACCAAGTTCGAAAGAGCCAACTTCCGAGTTATCGGTCCAAGCAGGAGAAAGAGAATCGCAAAGGGCTCTGGAACCTCAGTTGCCGAAGTTAACAGACTTCTCAAGAAGTTTGAAAAGAGCAGGCTTATGATGAAGAAGCTTGCAACAAATAAGAAATTTCAGTCTGACATGCTAAAATATATGGGCATGTAAGGCTATCAAGTAGTATAAGGAGTAAAGCTAGAAAAATGGTTACTATCAGACTTAAGCGTTTTGGTGCAAAGGCAAGACCATACTTCAGAGTTGTCGTTCAGGATGGCAGAATTGCTACCAAGGGTAAGACTATCGACGAGATCGGTACCTACAACCCAATTGAAGCTGCAGACAAGCAGATCAACATCGATGCTGAAAAGGCAAACGAGTGGATCAAGAAGGGTGCAGTTCCTTCCGACACAGTAAAGAAGATCTTCAATCAGAAGGGTATTTTTCTTAACAGATCCGCACAGAACTAATCTTTATCAAAAATAGAGGTTAGCATATGGAAAAGGAACTGGTTGAATTTGTTGTCAAATCTCTTGTCGACAGACCAGAAGAGGTTTCCGTGAATGTAATCGAGGGGGAAAAGTCTACCATCCTCGAGCTTCATGTAGCCGAAGACGATGTAGGCAAGGTAATAGGCAAGCAGGGCCGTATTGCAAAGGCAATCAGAACAATTCTTTCTGCTTCTGCAACTAAGGACGGCAAGCATGCTGTTTTGGAGATTCTGGACTGATGGATAAAGCGTTTCTCGCTACAGCCACAGTTGGTAGAACCCACGGAGTAGAGGGCTTTCTTAGGCTTGTTTCTCTATCAGGAGAGACAGCTCACTTGAGAAGGCTCTCTTCTTGTGTCCTAGTGACCAGAGATAAAAAAGAAGTTGAGGTGGAAATCGAGTCTATCAGGTCTCTCTCCGACTCACTTCTTGTTCGCTTCCAAGGGTATGAAACTTTAGAAAAGGCACGCTTTCTTTCTGGCTCTGTCATGTATATAGATCGAAAGTTTGCACCTAAGCTCAAAAAGGGCGAAGTTTATGTTGCAGACCTTTTTGGCCTGGATGTCATATATGATGGAAAGGTCGTCGGAAAGGTCAGCTTTGTATCCGATGGAGCACAGGCTATGTTCCTCAATGTCAAAAAGACAGATGGAGAAATGAGGGTTGTCCCTTATCTTCCTGTTTATGTTGGCAGGCCTGATCTCGAAAAGGGCTCAATCGAGCTCTTGTTTGGGGAGCTGCTAGACTGATGCATATTGATATCCTCACACTCTTTCCTGATATGGTCGAGAACTTCTTTACCAATTCGATTATGTCGAAGGCTGTAGAGAAGAATATTGTGACCTATAGCATTATCAACTGGAGGGATTTTACATCTGACAGGCACCACACCTGTGATGATGTTCCCTATGGTGGTGGCGCTGGAATGGTCATAAAGCCTGAGCCATTATCAAAGGCACTCGATAGTGTATCTGCCAAAGATAAAAGGGTCATATATGCAACACCTTCGGGAAAGCTTCTGAACCAGAAGATGGCTTATGAGCTTTCGAAGGAAGATCATCTTGTATTCATCTGTGGTCACTATGAGGGAATTGACCAGAGAGTCATAGATGAATATGTCGATGATGAGATAAGCATAGGGGACTATGTTATTTCATCTGGCGAGAACAGTACTCTCGTCATTATCGATGCAATCTACAGGTTGATTGATGGAGTAATCTCATCAGATAGCCTAGAGGATGAGAGTTTTACCGGAGAACTTCTTGAATATCCTCAATACACAAGACCTGAAAGGTATTGCAATAATAGCGTACCTGAGGTATTATTATCCGGTCATCACGACAGAATTGCTACCTGGCGTGATTTCCGTAGGCTCGAAAAAACGATGCTGAGCCGACCGGAAGTGCTGGACAGTGCCTCTCTCGACACTGAAGAGCGAAGAAAACTTATAGAACTATTAGATAACAAGGGGACTTGTCAAAAATGGACATGATCAGAGCTATCGAAGCTAAGCAGATTAAGAAGGACGCTGAGAACTTCAGCGTAGGTGATACTGTAAGAGTTAACTTCAAGATTGTTGAAGGTAACACTGAGAGAGTACAGGCATTCGAAGGTACTGTTATTGCACTTAACAATAGCGGTGTAAGAAGAACCTTTACTGTAAGAAAGATTTCTTATGGTGTAGGCGTCGAAAGAATCTTCCCTCTGCACTCTCCAAGAATCGAAAGTATTAAGGTTGTCAGACTCGGTAAGGTCAGAAGAGCTAAGCTCTACTATCTCCGTGGCAAGGTCGGTAAGGCTGCCAAGGTCAAGGAACTTATCCGCGCAAAGAACAACTAAGTACTATTTAGTTCAGATAAAACCGGTTGATATCAATTCAGCCGGTTTTTTTTACCTTGTTCAACACATGAAAAACTGATTATCATCTACCTATGCCTAAGGAAAACAATAGAGGACGAATGCAAATGAAGCAGAAGTCTGAAAAGAAAAAGAATAAGACTAAGAATGTAGAACAGAATGCCAAGCTCGTTGGTTTTTCGACCTTGAGTCAGGTTTCTGGACTTCCTACAAAAACTGTATACCATTCCAGACTTCAGGTAATTCCAGAAAAGAGTGTCAAGGAACCACACGTGATTTGTCATATCTGCAAGGAAAAGATAAACCTCATCAGTGAAGCCTTGACTGATCCATCCGGTGAATATGTCCATTTTGATTGTGTAATCAAAGAGCTTAGAGAGAGCTATAAGCCTCGTGGTAACCAGACTATAAGTTATGTAGGCAGGGGCAATTTCGCACTCTGTGAAAAGGATGAGAATGGTAAGTGGACAATCATTGAGAGAATCCCTTACGAGTCAGGTGAAAGCGTCGAGAAGATGAAAAGCTATGTGGAGAGTCTCAAAGTATGATGAATCCAAGAATTGCTATGTTTCCAGGTTCTTTTGATCCACCAACGCTGGGTCACATGGATATTATCAAGAGAAGTGCATTGCTCTATGACAAGCTTTACGTAGTAGTTGCAGATAATATTTCAAAGAAGAATCTTTTTACTGCTTCAGAACGTGTAGAAATGCTCAAAGCAGAATTGGAAGAGTTCCCATCAGTTGAGGTAGTGAAATATCCTGGTCTCATGGTAGAGTTTGCTCAAAATAATGATGTAGGTGTGATGATTCGTGGTGTTAGAGCCATGGGTGACTTCACTTATGAATTTGAGCTTGCAATGATGAACAGGCAGATTTGTCCAGGCCTTGAAGTTCTATTCATGCCTACTGATGCCAAGTACTTCCTCATTAGGTCTTCACAGATTAAGGAATTAGCTACTTTTGGTGCTGATATCTCTAATATGGTCTCTGATAGAGTTGCAAATCTTGTAACTCAGAAATTGAAAAAAAGAGACTGAAAATAATTAAAATTTATTTGAGAAGCTATTGACTCATTCAGATAAATCGTCTTAAATAGGTTCTGTTGTTTGACAACATCGGAGAGGTTCCCGAGCGGTCAAAGGGGGCAGACTGTAAATCTGTTGGCTACGCCTTCGAAGGTCCGAATCCTTCTCTCTCCACTAAGAGCTCTTCAGTTTGAAGAGCTTTTTTTATCTCTGGAGGAAACTATTGGCTTGGTACGATAAAGGTGTTGATTTTACATGTCAGCGCTGCGGTCACTGCTGCAGTGGAGAGCCTGGGTTTGTTTTCCTTTCCGAAGAAGAGATAGAAACTTTATCTGAATTCCTTGACATGTCCAAGGATGAATTTCTAACTGTTTATACAAGAAAGATAGATATGGGTGACCACTATGAAATTTCTCTTAGGGAGAGAGCTGATTACTCATGTATCTTCCTTTCCGATTCTGGTTGCATGGTCTACTCTGTAAAACCACAGCAGTGTTCAACCTATCCCTTCTGGAGCTATCTATTTTCTGATAAGGCACTGTGGAATGAAGAGATGAAGGCCTGTCCTGGAATCAACAAGGGTGAACATCACAATAGGGAAGAAATCAATAAGACGCTTTCCCTTGAGAAGAATCATAAGAATCTGAAAATTCCAAAGTGATTTTTCTTGATTTACAGCATCATTGATTCTACTTTAGATAATAGGGGTTTAGGTTCTTTTGGCACGATATTCAGATAAAACTATTGAAGAAATTAAGAGTAAGCTCAGCATCGTTGATGTTGTAGCTACATACACTCAGGTGTTCCATAAAAATGGTGAATGGATAAAATGTCCATTCCATGGAAATGGAAACGAAAGAACTCCTTCCTGTAAACTTAACCTTGAAAGAGGCAGCTATTACTGCTTCGGTTGTCACGAGCATGGTTCCATGTTCGACTTTGTCATGAAGATGGATAAGGTCAGCTTCCCAGAGTCTGTAAAGATACTTGCAGACAAGGCTGGTGTTGAAGTCGAAGAGATGACCGCAGAAGATAGAAAGAGAAGAGACGATATCGGTGCAATGTTCGATCTGTATGAAAGGATACAGAAGACATTCCGCCACATCCTTCTAAATGATCCTAGAGGTAAGAAGGCTAGAGATTATCTTTTACAAAGAAATATAAACGATGAAATAAGCGAAAAGTTTTCTTTGGGCTATGCACCTGCTGACACCTCCTGGCTGTATAACTTTCTTAAAAAGAATGGATATAGTGATGACTTCTTGAAGGAAAGTGGATTCTTTTCGAGGAATAAATATCCTTGGCCACTATTTGCAGACCGCCTCATGTTCCCTGTTAGGAACTTCCAGGGCAAGGTTGTAGCCTTTGGTGCACGAGACCTTTCTTTCAGAGAGAACAGTCCAAAGTACATCAATACAAATGAGACAATAATCTACTCCAAGAAGCATAACCTCTATGGTATCCATGAATCGCTTAAGGACTGGAACAAGAATCATGTCGCTATCGTTTGTGAAGGCAATTTCGATGCTATTTCATTGCATCAGGCAGGGGTTGTAAATGCAGTTGCTCCTTTCGGAACAGCTTTCACTGTAGATCAGGCTAAATTGATCTCTAGATACTGTGACAAGATCCAACTTTTATTTGATTCAGACGAGGCAGGGCAGAAGGCTACAAGAGATTCTTTGATTATGCTTCAGGGTCTTGGTATCCAGCAGGAAGTTTTAAGAATAGATGGAGCAAAGGATGCTTCTGAACTTTTAGAAAAAAAAGGTGCTGAAGAAGTAAAAAATATTATTTCGACCGCAGTTACAGGGTATAGCTATCTTGAAGACAATGGATTGAAATTATATAATATACGGACGCCAAAAGGTTTAACTGATTTTCTGTCATATATGGCACCCTATATCAATGCTACAACAAGCGAGGTAGAAAGGGCAAGCTATATAAGACTGATTTCTGAGCTTTCTGGCATTCAGGAGGAAAAGGTCGAGAGTGATCTGAACAAGGCTAGAAGTAGTGAGAGCCCTCGCTATGAAAAGGTAGTTGATGTCCAGAATACTAGACCCAAACCATTTAGTGCAGCAGCAGCTTCTCCGGATCTCTACCTCATGTTAATGCTGGCAAATCACAGAGAGCTGTTTCCACGTTATACCTCTGTTTTGAAATTTGGAGATATACGCGATAAGGAAGCGCAGCACATTTATGTGGCATTGGAAAATGTCCGTAGGGAAGATGATGGAAGGACCGATGAGGTTTTCCTGAGCCTATTTGCTGACGAGGCGATCAGATCTGATGTCTCTGCGTCATTTGAACTGGAAGAGTTCAAACCAGAGAGACCTGAAGAGGTCATAGATGAATTACTTGACCGCCTGAAGCTTAGAAGACTTGAGGAGAGGCAGAAAACAGTCAGTTCACAGCTTCAGCGTGGAGAAATGGAAGGCTTTGGTGAGGGAGACCTTGCTGAGCTGCTTGCAGAAAAGATGGACGTCGATAGAGAAATTCTTGAGATGAGAAATCGATTGCGTGCAGGCTGGAAGAAGGGTAAAGATGGCAATGACGGATGATATTATAGCTCAGATTGTCAAGGATCTGAAATGCATAGCTGTTGAGAGAGATGGAGAGAACTACGTAACTAAGAATGAGGTTGACGGAGTTCTTGTTAAATATCTCAAGAATAAATACGACAGTGAAGATTTCGATGAGGTGATTTCGGAGCTTGAAAAGATAGATATTGTCTATCATGAAGATAATGTCGATATATTGACTAGTCCAGACGGAGAGGTCTCTCTTGAAGTTCTCGAGGATGATGAAGATATCGATGATGATACACTTGAGGATGATGATTCTTCCAATGCTTTTGAAATGGTTCCAGATGAGCCAATAAGTGAAGAAGAGGAAGAGGATGATGACGATGATGAAGATGAAGAGGATGATGATATTCATTCTGATGCTCCATCTCTTTCATCATGGTCAACTGATGATGAGCGTGTAGGTTCAACTGAGAGCTACATTGACCCTAATATGGTCAGTGAGTCTCATGAGAGTGAACGCCAGATGACAATCCTTGGCAATGACAAGGCTGACGCTTCAGGTGACGATCCAATAAGACTGTATCTCAGGGAGATCGGTAAAGAGAATCTTCTTGATGCAAGCCAGGAAGTTCTTCTTTCCAAGAGAATGGAATCTGGTGATGAGGTTATCAGATCTGTTATCAGAAGAAGTGGTCTTCTTATCTCTCTCTTTACAAAGATTGCTCAAGATCTTGCTACTAAGGTCGACGAGGATGAAGATATTTCCCCTGAAGAATTAAAGGCTAAGATTGCTCTTCATAAGCACTACAACAACCATTATAAAGATAGCCTTAAAGGCAGCTTGAAGCTCCTTAAGGAGTATAATGAGCAGATTGAGAGAGCAAAGCTGACAGGTGAAGAGCTTCTCAATGATGATAAGTTCAATAATATGAGAAAAGAGCTTATGACATTGGGCCTTGGCGGTTTCGAAGTAAAGAAGGAAGATATTGAGTTCTTCACTGAAGCAAATGCCAAGGAGCTTTCAAAGGTCGTTGGTGGTGAGCCTACTAGAAGAGATTACAATACTTATGTTGGTATCCCTAATCCTTTTGGTGGAAAACTCATTGTTAACCGCTTCCATATTATTGATAAGAATGAGAATAGCGTTTTTGCAGAGCTTGATAGACAGGCTGAGCAGGATGCAATTCAGGAAGAGCTTGAAAACGGCGAGACTGTTCTCACAGAAGAGGATAGCTCAGAGGACGAAGATAAGGCAGTTGAAGATGGTGGCGCTCTCAAGGTAGATGAAGAGTATAAAAAGGCTGTTGACAGTCTTTCTCACGTTGAAGGTGAAGAGCTTCCTATCTGGTACTATCCAATACTGTTGCACCAGGATGAGATTGATGAGCTTACAGAGAAGTTCATCAAGGCTGACGAACTTATCAATGAGTGCAATGTAAAGGAAAAGAGAATTACTCAGATTCTTCATATCACTCAGGATCAGGATATTTCTAAAGCTCTCAGAAAGCTTGGTAGAGAGCTTGCAACAAGCTCAAGAGCAAGTGTTGAAGAAGAGCTTGGTCTTGATGCTGACCAGATAAAGGAATACATCAAGGATCTCCAGCTCACAGAGAAGAATATAAAGTCAATCTGTTATGAGTTTGAATCATTTGATGACAAGCCAACAGGTGTAGAAGGTGAGGTACTGAAGACTGGCACTCAGAAGATTCAGGAAGATGTAAAACTGATCAAGAAAGGCCAGAAGACAATGAAGGATGCCAAGGATAAACTTATCAAGGCAAACTTACGTCTTGTAGTATCTATCGCAAAGAAGTATACCAATAGGGGACTTCAGTTCTTCGATCTTGTACAGGAAGGTAATATCGGTCTTATCAAGGCAGTTGAAAAGTTCGAGTATAGAAAAGGTTTCAAATTCTCGACATATGCAACATGGTGGATCAGACAGGCAATTACCCGTTCTATCAGTGATCAGGCGAGAACAATTCGTGTTCCTGTTCATATGATTGAACAGATCAACAAGGTTGTAAGAGAATCTAGGACTCTTCTCCAGCAGCTTGGTAGAGAACCTACCGATGAAGAGATTGCAAACAATCTTGGCTGGGATGAGAAGAAGGTCAAGGCTGTCAAGTCTGTTTCAAGAGAGCCTATTTCCCTTGAAACTCCAGTTGGTGAAGAAGAAGATTCACTTCTTTCCGATTTCATTGAGGATAAGGAAGTTGAGAATCCAGCTACCCAGACTGCTTATGTTCTTCTTCAGGAGCAGATCAAAGAGGTTCTCAAGACCTTACCTCCTAGAGAACAGGAAGTTCTCCGCATGAGATTTGGTCTTGATGATGGATATCCATTGACCTTGGAAGAGGTTGGATTGTATTTTGATGTTACACGTGAGCGTATCAGACAGATTGAGGCAAAGGCCCTCAGAAGACTGAGACACCCAAAGAGAAGTAGAAAGTTGCAAGATTACGTACAACAGTAATCTATAGGAGTTTATATAATGGCTGAGAATGAATTACAGCAGGTTCACAATCTTCTTATCCAGCTTCAGGATGTGCTTAAGAAGAAGTTTGCTTTGGAAAGTGAAATCGAAGAGCTTCCAAAGAATCTTAGTGGCAAGAGAACAGATCTTATCAAGGCTAACGAAGAGTTTTTAGCTCTTACCGATAAGTACAAGCTCGCCAAGGAGACTGCAAACAGGACAGCTCTCGACTATGAGACCGCATTCAACCAGAGAGTAAGCTCTGAAAAGAAGATGGAATCTGTCGCTACACAGAGAGAATTCGATGCTCTTTCCAAGGAAATTGAAGAGGCCAAGATCACAGAAACTGGTCTCAACAAGGCAAAGAAAGCTACTCAGGAAGAGGTTGATTCTCTTTCAGCTCTTGTTGCTGAGAAGCAGACAGCTCTTGAAGAGATGACTAATGAAGTAAATGCTGCAGAAGCAGAGCTCGAGGCACAGGTAGAAGCTAAGAAGGCTGAAATCGTTACTTACGAGGAAGCTTGTCAGAGTATCAAGGCTCAGGGCGTTTCTGATAACATCTACACAAAATTTGCTTCAATCGTTAAGAACAAGAATGGTCTTGGTATTGTTCCTGTTCATGGACAAGTCTGCCAGGGATGTAATATGATTCTCCCTGTTCAGTTTGTAAACGATGTCCGTATCGGCAACTCTACTATGTACTGTCCATATTGCTCCAGAATCCTCTTCTATGAAGAGAGCGAAGATGCATACGACTATACATCAGAGCTTCAGGTACAGGATGAAGAAGATCAGACTGTTACAGCAGATTTCGGCTCTGATGTCGATATCGACCTCGATAGTATCTAAAATTAATCTGTGGCCAGCTAGGCAATCGCTTCATTAAGTTGGAGAGGAAAGTCCGGGCTCCATGGGATAGGATGCTGGCTAACTACCAGGCGCAGTGATGCGACAGAAAGTGCAGCAGAAAGTATACCGCCCGAAAGGGTAAGGGTGAAAAGGCAGGGTAAGAGCCTACCGCTTCTCCAGTGATGGAGAAGGCATTGTAAACCTCGTCCGGAGCAAGTTCGAATAGGGGAAGTGTCCCGTCTCAGACAATACTTCTCGGGTAGAACGCTAGAGTTTGCAGGTAACTGCCGACCAGGATAGATGATTGCCGTTATACAGAACCCGGCTTATTGCTGACCACAGTTTTATAACTTTAAGGAGTGTAGTTTGAAAAGACTACCTCCTTAAATTTTTATGGCTCTGGTTAATTTCCAGAGCCAATGATTTAATTATTTTTCTTGTTTTTCTTTTACTTCATTCCAAAGATCATTAAGTTCCCATACATGTTCTTTGTCTACAGGAATTCCTCGTTCCTCAGCAAGTGTAAAGACAGATGTAAATCTTCTAGTCATTTTATTGTTGGCTCTTTCCATTGCAAGATTTGGTCTAATTTTGACATATCTACAGAGATTCACAACAGCTGTTAGAAGGTCACCAAGCTCCTCTTCGAGATGATCTGGATTATCTTCTCCTAGAGCTTCTTCAACCTCTGTAAGCTCTTCGTGAACTTTGTCTACTACACCTTTAGTATCTGGCCAATCAAAGCCAAATTTAGAGAGCTTCTTTTGTATCTCGTAGCTTTTCTCAAGAGGCGGAAGAGAGGAAGGGATATGTTCAAAGATTGATTTTGCATCAGCCTTTCTACCTTCTTTATTTGCCTTTGCTTTATTGAATGCAGCCAATGCTTCTTCTTCATTGTGTACAGTGACATTACCGAAGACATGGTCATGTCTTCTGTAAATTTTATCTACAACATCATTGACAGCATCTACTGGATCAAAATCTTTGTACTCTTCGTGAATCCTTAAGAGCATCAAAACATTTAGAAGAACATCACCAATTTCTTCCTGGCATAACTTCTTATCCTGCTTATTTAAACCATCAAGATATTCATAAGCTTCGTCAAGGACATTCTGTAAGGATGATTTAGGTGTAAGTGCTCTGTCGTAAGGACATCCACCTGGAGAACGCAATAGGGTAAGAATTTCATAAAGATTGTAGAAAGCATCTTTTAGATTGTCAGCTTTCTTTGGTGTGTACTCAATCACTTTGTAGTTCCTTCCAACTCTCTGTGTTTATTGATTATATAGTTTACAGCAAGATGGGCACTTTGTCCTATATGATTCCAGTTCTGCTTTCTTACACTTTCGCGACCTTTTTCAAGATTAGTACTCTTGATTGTATCATCAATAATACTCTTGATATTATCGAACTCTGATTCTTTCAATGGGTTACCTAATAGTGGCAATACCTTGAATGACCAGATAGGCATTCCTGTCCATGCAGCATCGTATGGTGCTGGATCAAAGGAAGTATCTGCATAGATGATTGGTCTATCGAAAACAAGAGAGTAATCATAGTTGACTCCTGAGAAGTCAGAGATGAGGATATCTGCTTTATTTAGAACTGCAAAGTTATCATTATCTCTATTCCACTCGATATCTGGATATGCTTTCATTAGTCTATCCATAAGTTCTTTCTCAGAATCAAAAGATTGAGGGTGAGGGCGAACAATGATTTCATAGCCAGTCTTTTTAAGAGCATCAAGAATCTTTTCTCCATAACGAGAAAGGATAGCACTCTTACCCCAGCTTGGAGCGACAAGAACTACAGGTTTCTTGTTATCTCCTCTTGTAGGTGCTTTATCGAGCTTTTCCTTGAGATTATCAAGCTGGATTGAACCAACAGTCACAAGTTCCTTTTCTTTGATTCCTGGCCTCATTTTTTCGATTGCTCTAACAAAGTCAACCTGGCAAGGTCCTGTTGTAAGAATTGCATCGTAGTGATCAAGGCCAAACATACGATAGGTGGAAAGGTCATCTACAACATGAGGAACGTGAATATAGAACTTTACGTATCTACTGCGTTTCCACTGATAGACATCAAGCCCTGGAGTAGTTGAAAGCAGTATATCTGCATGCAGGAAATTCAATTTTGAAAATGCCTTGTTACCGTCTCCAATAAATTCAGGATGAATGTACTTATAACCTTGTGTGAAGATTGGATCATCCTGGCTCATTGTATAATAAGTAAGGTCAATCTTCTTACTTTCAAATTCCTTGCAGATTGGATCGAAGACATTGAAGTATCTTTTGCTATCAGAAAATATTACATAATCAAGGTTATTCTTATCATCTTCAGTGTTCTTTCCAGTCCCGAATTTAAGTTTCAATATCAAGGCTCTGAGACCAAATGAAAGAGTAGCGGCAAGACCAATGAACAAAGAAAAAAGCATACTGCCTGTGCCTGGATCAATATAAAGAATAGTCATCAGTTTTTACCTCCTTTCTTCCACTCAGTCAGCACAGTCCAGTTATCTGGGTCATAAATGTTATCGTGTACATGGTAAGCTTGGTTATCATCGAGATTGAATGTCTTATTGTTCCTGAAATGGTTTGGGTTCCAGTCAAGGCAAGTATAGA
>JAILRW010000071.1 GCA_024698005.1 Sphaerochaetaceae bacterium
TTGAGCTCAGGATGGTGGACCTCAATCCTCTCTACAAGGAAGGGATCAACATCGATGATCTGAAATTCATACAATTACTGCTGATCTATCTTGTCTCGATGCCTGCGCTTGAATTGAGCGAGAAGGACCAAGTCCAGGCAGAGCAGAACTTCAAGAGTGCTGCGCACTATGATCTGAAGACGGTAAAGCTGGTAACTCCAGAAGGAAAGGTCTGCTCCATTGTTGAGGCTGGCCTCTCGCTAATCAAGCAAATGAAGGCGTACTTCTACGGTTTTTCTGATGAAGTCATGAGAATCCTCTCTTTCGAGGAGGAGAAGCTTATCGACCCAGAAAAGCGTTATGCCTGGATTATTAGACATGAATATGGGGATGCTTTCCTTGAGAAGGGCCTTGAGACCGCAAAGAGCTATCAAAGAGAAGTGCTTTCTTGAATTTTTGTTAAAATTCATAATTTAAACTTATATACTTTGTGGGCTATACTATACCCATGGACATAAAACAAATTATGTATATCCTCACTCTGGCAGATGAAGGAAATATGATCAGGGCTGCAGAAAAATTAAATATTTCACAGCCTGCTCTTAGCCAGACACTCAGACAGATACAGGAAGAGATTGGCCTCAGGCTATTTGTAAAGATTGGTAGAAGCCTTGAGCTGACAGAAGATGGTCGTTTCTTCTATGTAAAAGGAAATGAACTGGTAGAGAAGGCAGAAGAGTTCTACTACCTGATGGATCGAAGAAGGAACCAGAACCAGACCCACTTGAGATACTATACTGAGTTCATGGATGGAACCGATGAGACAATAGATGTATTTCAGAAGTTCTTCCCTGATATCTCATTTGAAAGGAGCTACTGTTCTTCGTGGCAGGCTCAGAGAAAGCTCAAGTATGGAGAGCTGGATCTCATGCTTTCACTTAATCATATTGATGATCCAGATAAGGACTTGTTGTCTGAAAAGCTACTTGAAGAGGGTGTATATGCTATCGTTAGTCCAAACTTCCAGTATGCTAATGACAAGGTAATTCCGGTTGCAATGCTTGATGGAGAGACTCTTTTTATCAATCCGAACACAGAGCCTCTAGTAGAATATTTCAACAGCATATTTGAAAAGGCGGGAGCTCATATCGGAGCTATAAAAGAGACCCATGAACCTTTTGCTGAGCTTGAAGAGCAGGGTGGTTTCATCCTCGTTCCTGAGAGTGCATACAATAGCTATTTAAAGAAGGACAAGCTTGGCAATCTAGTAGGGCTCAAGCTCCGTGATTCTTTCTGCAAGAAACAGCTTTACCTCACATACAGAGAGAGCTCTGAAAAGGACACTCTTCCACATGCATTCTTCTCCTTCCTCAGAGCTTACTATAAGCTATGTGCAAAGGAAGGCTGTTTGCCTGATGCAGAGCGTTTTATCCCCGAGGATGGGTGTAATTTAAAATTGAAATAAGAGGGAAAAATGAGAGAGACCAGGATTTGTATTATCGGTGGCGGAAGTCGACTTTGGGCGATCAACTTCATGAAAGACCTTGCTCTTAACAAGGATGTAAGTGGAACTGTAGTTCTTCATGATATAGATCCAGAAGCCTCAAGGAACAACGTTGAAGTTGGAAATAGAATGCTCAAGATAAACGGAAGTGAAGGACGATTTGTATATGTAGCTGAAGACAATCTTGAAAAGGCTTTGGTAGGTGCAGAGCTCGTTCTTATCGCAATAGAGCCAGGTATCACTGAGTGCAGACATGCAGATCTATGTCTCCCTGAGGAGTACGGAATCTTGCAAAGTGTTGGTGATACTACCGGTCCTGGTGGTCTCATCAGAGCAAGAAGAGCTCTTCCTCTCTTCTTTGATTTTGCAAGAGCAATAAAGAAAGTATGTCCTGATGCTTGGGTAATCAACTACACAAATCCAATGACATTGTGTACTGCAGCTCTTTACAAGGCCTTTCCTGAAATCAAGGCATTTGGATGCTGTCACGAAGTATTCCACACTGAAGATCTGCTCTGTTCTCTTGTAGAGAAGGAGTATGGTGTTCTTCCAAACAGAAGGGAGCTGAGAATAAATCTTACAGGCGTCAATCACTTCACCTTCATAACAGGAGCTTGGTGGCAGGGTCACGATCTCATGCCTCTTGTCTGGAAGGAAGCAAATAAAGAAGAGAATCTTGTAGATCACACAGCCATTGCAAAGGAAAGAATAGAGGGCGAGAAGTGGTTCGATAATGACCATCTAGTTGCCTATACCTTCCTCAGACGCTTTGGTGTTTTGGGCGCTGCAGGAGATAGACATCTTGCAGAGTTCGTGCCTTGGTTCTTGACAAGTGATGAATATCTCAACAGCCTCGGAGTTGTTAGAACTCCATACTCTTGGAGAGTTAGAGTAGCTGAAGAGAAGAAGGCAAAGACCTTTACCGACGAGGAGTTGGTTGCAAAGCCAAGTGGAGAAGAGGGCGTTGATATCATGATGGCTCTTTTGGGAGATAAACCGCTCAAGACCAATATGAATAGGCCAAATGAAGGGCAGATCACCTACCTTCCTAAGGGAAGAATTGTAGAAAGCCTAGGTTATCTTTCTCAGGATTCGGTTGTTCCAATTGTCTCTGAAGATCCACCACTTGCACTTCAGAATCTTATTAGAAGAATCTCTGACGAGCAGGAAATCGCACTTGAAGCTATCTGGGAAGGGGATGATGACAAGCTGTTTGAAGCATTCCTTCTCGATCCTCTGATGTGCCTTTCTGTCGATAAAGCCAGAGAGCTCTTCGATAGAATGTGTGAAGAAGGAAAGCTCGTATATTGATCAGCTGAGGAGTTCTATCTTCTTCCTGAACTCTCCCTTTACACGAAGAGATTCAAGGCACTTCTTTCTTGTTAGTCTTCTGATTTCATCAGAACACTTCTCATAAGAGAGAAGAGCCTTTTCAGGATATTTGATAATAGCTTCTGAAAGCGTCCAGGCTGCTCCCATGTTAAGTAGGTAGTGGTCTGTTTTTATTTGAGTTATCTTAGATAGAATTTCTTCAATATTTTCTTCATCGAAAAAGCGGGATTTTAGAGTGACAAGGCCCAAGCGGACGCTCATTTCTTCCTCTCTATCACAAAGAGAGAGGAAATATTCATAGTAAAGTCTCTTCTCTTTCTTGTCATATTCAAGAGAGGAAGCAAAAGTGTCAGTGACGGACCATGAAACTAGATAATTAGTTAGAATATCAAAATCTAATTTCTTTTCATCAAAAGGTTTATGTTCTTCTGCCACTACGATTGCCAAAAGTAGAATATCTTCAAGAAATACTATTTCGATATCCTCTTTGTTTATTTTCTTTGCAAGTTTTCTGAGCTCAGGGATGGTTGCCCCAGAGCTTCTGTAGCGGGATGTTGGATTCAGTTTTTCAACAAAGGCTGCATTCTTGCTATTGTAGGGGATGAAATCAGTAACCGACATCCTCTCCCACCAGAATAATTGTGTAGCGCTCCTTCTGTACTCTCGAGAGGATCAAAGTCTTTCTGCAGAGAGTTTTCTCTCCGCAGTCTGCTTTGCACATCAGGTGCCTTTCATCCATGAAAGGCTCAATGCAGACTCCATTTTTCACGCAGAATGTTTCTGCTCCAAGGCGCTGGGTGTTTGCCGGTGCACTTATACGTTTTACTCTTTCGACCGCGTCGCTTAGGGTTGGAACGACCTTGTTAAGGCTCGCAACAAAAATGACATTGTCAGGGCCATATGCGATGGCTGCAATTCGGTTTCCTGTGTTGTCCACATTGTATACTTCACCATGCTCTGTAATTGCGTTGGCACCTGACAGATAGTAAGCTGAGAAGAATGTTTTTCTCATTCTCTCTTTTCTCTCTTCGTCGCTGATTCCTTTTTCAAATCGGTCTATATAATCAGTCTCGTTTTTTAGATAGTCCAGGATGCCACATTCAGAAAGGGTAATGGAGGAACCACTTGCGGTAAGTGATTTTTGTGGGACAAGAAGCTTTACAAGCTTAAGTGCTTCCTCCTTTGTTTCAGCATAGCAGGCATTGTAGCCGTTAGCTTGTAACGCCTTCAAAGTCCTTTTGATCTTCGCTGTCGTGACTTTTTTCAAGTTGGCATCCATATTGAAACCTCTTACATTGAGAAAACTGCCCCAGCTATGGCTGAGATTATTATGAATACAATAGGGTGTAGCTTCTTTGTGAAAGGAACCCATCTTGTCAGAACGAGTATAACAAGACCAAGGACACAGACTGGAAGGTTGAGCCTGTCAATGTATGAGCCTGCTCCTTCCTTGAAGAAGCTCATCAGGAACATGGAAAGTCCTGCAGCTGCGATTAGGGCAGTTGAAGCAGGTCTAAGGCCAAAGAATGCATTCTGAACTGTCTTGTTGGTCTTGAACTTCTCAAGCACCTTTGCAACTAAGATAATTACAATGATGGATGGTGTGATAAGGCCAACAGTTGCAATCACAGCTCCAGGGATTCCTGCAGAGCAGAAGCCTACATAGGTGGCCATGTTTATACCCATTGGACCAGGTGTTGATTCAGAGACGGCAACCATGTCACCGAGCTGGGACATGGTGAACCAGCCAGTTTTCTCTCCAAGAGCCTGGAGGAAAGGAAGAGTTGCGAGACCACCGCCAATTGCGAAGAGGCCAGTTTTGAAGAATTCTAGATATAGCTGGAGTAGTACGTTCATGCTTTCTTTGCCTCCAGTGATTTGATGATAATTCCAATAATTGCTGCCACTACAACAAAGACAACAGGGGAAATGTCTGTGAAGAAGGAAACGGCAAGAACTGCGATGAAGATAAGGGCTGTAGGAATGTCGATAACAGATTTCTTCCCAAGCTTAAGTACAGAGTTGAAAATCTGGACACATACACAGGCTCTTATGCCTATGAATGCGTGGTGGACTACTGCGTAGTCAGAAAAGTTAGTAATCAAGGCTGCAATTGCAGAAATGATTACAAGAGAAGGGAAAACTAGGCCCAAGGTAGCGATGACGCCTCCAAGGATACCCTTGTATTTTGTTCCGATAAAAGTTGCAGTGTTTACTGCAATGATTCCAGGGGTACACTGACCGATTGCATAGTAGTCAGCAAGTTCTTCTTCAGTTGCCCACTTTTTATTCTCTACCACCTCTCTCTGGAGGATAGGAAGCATTGCATAACCTCCACCAAAGGTCATAGCTCCCATCTTTGCAAAGGTAAGAAATAGTTCTGCGTAAATATTCATAAATGAGATTGTAGCATTACAAAAACGAATATTAAAGGCTAGTTCGGTTTGAACTAGCCGCACATATCACTCTTCTAGGGTGAAAAAAAGCCAAGAATCACTACCTTTCAGCGTTAGTGTCTTGAATTCTCCTTTCTGGTTCTTCGAGTACCAGAGTTCAAGAAGAAAACCATCGAGAGAAAGAATTAGAGAGCCTTCTTTTTGAAATACTTCTCCTGCAAGCAGCATTTCTGGTGTTTCGAGGTAGCAGGGTAAAGTTTTGCTCTCCTGTCCTCTTTCAGAGAAGCTAATTGTCTTTACTGTGTGAAAAGAAAGTTCCTCAAGCTCTTCCTGCTTTGTGCTCTTGTCTATGTCCCATATAGTGTTCTCAAGCACATCCATCCACTCTTCCAGATCCTCCATCGTGGCCTCTGGTACCTTGGGCTCCATATCTGCCATGAGATAAAGGAAAATCATTGAAAGGAGTAGAACTACTGTCAAGAAGACAAAAAAGAAGAAGCCTTTGCCAAATTTTTTTTCTTCCTTTGCGTCTTTCCCCATTAGTTCCTCCCATAGGTGTAGCTATCACCATCAGCAACTAGAACAAGAAGGGAAGCATCAGCGTTGAGGTATAGATAGGTTTGTTGGTAATCCTCTAGCTCTATTTCAAAAAGGCCCTCGTTCGTGAGGTTGATTTGTAGGTTGCTATCGGATAGAGAACCACAGAGATAGTAGTTGTCAGATTCCTTCTTTAGAGTGAATGTGTCCTCCTCCATGTAGTTGATCACGATGGATATTGCTCCGTTTATTGAATAGCTTGATCCTGCTGCTTTATCAAGCAAAGCCTTGCTTGTATCTGAGCTCTGACTTGAATAAGGTTCAGAAGGGACCAAAATAGAAGAATCGAGCTCTGGCTCAATAGAACAGGAAGCGAGTATGAGGCTCGCTAGAATGATGAAAATAAACCTTGCTTTCATAAAAATCTCCTTTTTAGCACTTTCTTACATTCTCTTTTCAGGGCCCTGGAACATTTAGTCATATTTGGTAAATGTGCTAGTATAGGGACCATGAAGAGTATTCGTGTGGCTGCCGCAATAATCGAAAAGGATAAAAAAGTTCTCGCCTGTCAGCGTGGATATGGAGAGCAGAAAGGGCTTTGGGAGTTTCCTGGAGGAAAGCTTGAAAAGGGAGAAGATGGGAAGGCTGCACTTGAAAGGGAACTAAAAGAGGAATTGAAGCTGTCAGTCGTTGTCGACAGCTTGTACAAGTGTCTCGATTACGACTATCCAGAATTTCATATAACAATCCATTTCTATAACTGCACAATGAAGGAAGAGACCTTCTCTTTAACTGAGCATTTAGCTGCAAGATGGCTGAATAGAGATGAGCTTGATAGTGTATCCTGGCTTGGTGCTGACAGCTTGATTATTCCCGAGCTAAAGAAATATCTCGAATAGATATTTAGTGTCCTAAAAGCCGTTATAGATGGGAATTTCGAGACAATTAGATACTAGATGTAGTAAATCATAAACAATTTAGTTTCCTTTTCCGGGTTTTTGTCCGACGATTATAGTATGACTAAGGAAGAATTATATCTCAGTATTCTTTCAGAGGAACTGGTGCCTGCCCTTGGTTGTACAGAGCCAATTGCAATCGCCTATGCCTCTGCTATGTGCCGTGATACTCTCTCTTCAGATGTTGAGAGTGTTGAGATTGGACTTTCAGGTAATATGATCAAGAACGTCATGGGTGTTGTTGTGCCAAACTGTGGAGGCCTGAAAGGTATTGAGGCTGCAGTTGCCATTGGTATTACAGGTGGTAAAGCCGAAAAGGAACTGGAAGTCCTTACTGAAGTAGGCTCTTCACAGATAGCGGCTGCAAAGGCTCTTATAGATAAGAAGATAATAAAGGTCAGTTTGCTCGACAGTCCTGCCAAGCTCCACATTGTCATCAAGATGAAGGGCTCGGGACACTCTGCCCTTGTTGAGATAATCCATCAACACACTAACATTGCAAGGATTGAAAGAGATGAAAAGATAATTATCAGCAAGAAGGGAGGAAGAGAGAATTTCAATGAGGGGCTCACTGATAGAACATGCCTGAATATAGAAGATATTCTTTCTTTTGGAGAGAGTGTAAATATCGAGAAGATTCGACCTATAATCGAACCTCAGATCGAATACAACACTGCAATATGTGAAAAGGGTCTCAAGGAGAATTGGGGAAGCAAGGTTGGTCAGAACCTACTTCGTCATCACGAACACGATCTTACAACCAAGGCACGTGCAGCAGCTGCTGCTGGATCGGATGCTAGAATGTCCGGCTGTGTTTCTCCAGTAATCATCAACTCAGGTTCTGGAAACCAGGGAATAACTGTATCTATTCCTGTCATAGAGTATGCAAAAGAAAATAAGATTTCATACGATAAACTAATAAGGGCTCTTGCTATATCCAATCTTATTGCTATTCACCAGAAGACCAGCATTGGTCGTCTTTCTGCCTACTGTGGCGCTGTAAGTGCTGCTTGTGGAGCAGGAGCAGCAATTACTTGGCTTTCTGGTGGTACAAGAGAACAGGTCGAAGAGACAATTTCCTGTACCCTTGCGACTATTTCAGGTATGGTATGTGATGGTGCCAAGCCTAGCTGTGCAGCCAAGATTTCTGTTGCAGTAGAAGCAGCACTACTTGCTCACGACCTTGCAATGGACAATACTGCATTCCAGGCAGGGGAAGGAATCGTCAAGGATGATATCGAAAAGACGATTGCAGGCGTTGGCAAGATTGCAAGTCAGGGCATGCAGGAAACTGACAAGACCATATTGGATGTAATGGTAGGAGAAGAGAAGTGACGATAAGAAGCGGAAGAGTTGAGGATGTAGATATCCTTTCAAAATTGGAGGGAACCTGCTTTCCTATTGCAGAGGCTGCAACTAGAAAGCAGTTTGAAGCTCGTCTCAATAACTACGCTTCCCATTTTTATCTGCTCTTTGAGGGTGGTAGGCTGATTTCCTTTATAGATGGTCTTGTTACCGATGAAGAAAACCTGAGAGATGAGATGTATGAAAAGGCTGACATGCACAATGAAAACGGTGCCTGGCAGATGGTATTCGGTCTCAACACACACCCTGATTTCAGGAACAAAGGTTATGCAGGCACCCTTGTAAAACACATGATAAAAATGGCGAAAGAAGAGGGTAGGAAAGGGCTTGTTCTGACTGCCAAGGAGCCACTTGTTCCCTACTATGAGAGCTTTGGGTTTGTAAATGAAGGCTTGAGCAGTGAGTCAACACACGGTGGTGTCTCCTGGTATCAATTAAGACTCTCCTTCTAGAAACGCAAAGTGCTTTTTGAAGGCTTTCTTCGAGTAGTTCTTTACATCCTTTTCCATTTTGATAAAGGTCTCAAGAATCTTTTTCCCATCCTCTGTAAGGAAAGCCTGTCCTCCATTTTTTCCACCGGAGGAGCGTTCGACCAGCTTCCTTTCAAAGCCTGCTTCTGCATTCCTAATCATCTTCCAGCACTTTGAATAGGAGATTCCCAGTCTCTGCGAGGCAAGGGCTACACTGCCATCCTTTGCTATGGCTTCAAGGAGCATTTTTACTCCAGGACCCATGCAGGGTGGTTCTTCGTCCTTTCTGATCATTACCTTTACAGCACTATCCATAAATCAATTATAGCGTACATCTTATTTATGTTAAGTGTCTATTTTTTAAAAAACAGACTGTTGTTTGGTTTCGACTTTGGGTTTATCATTTAAAAATAAGACGACAGTAGGAAGTGAACTATGAAACTTGTTAAAACAGAAGATGCAGTTGGACAGATGCTCTGCCACGATATCACACAGATTGTGAAGGGTGGTGTAAAGGATGCTGCCTTCAGAAAAGGACACATAATAACAGAAGAAGATGTCCCACGTCTTAAGGATCTTGGTAAGTTCAATATCTACATCTGGGAAAACGATGAAAGCATGATGCACGAAAATGATGCGGCAGAGGTTCTCAGAGAGATTAGCCAGGGAAAGGACAAAAATGGTGGCAACATGCATGTCACCGATGTAAAGGAAGGTAAAGTCGAACTTATCTCTGATATCGATGGTCTGTTCATTGTAGATATGGAGAGACTCAGAAAGTTGAACATGCTAGGGGAGATGATGATAGCAACTATCCCCTCTGACCTTATGGTAAGAAAGGGACAGAAGCTTGGAGGCATGAGAGTTATTCCTCTGATCATCAAGAAGGATAAGATGGAGGAGGCAAGAAAGACTGTCGGCCCTGAGCCTCTTATGAAGGTTCTTCCTTTCTATCCCAAGAAGTTCGGTGTCGTAACAACAGGTAATGAAGTATATACAAAACGAATAAAGGATACCTTTACACCTACCATCGTTGAAAAGCTTGAAGAGCTTGGCTGCAAGATGGTCGCTCATGAAATCAGCGACGATGACAACGAGCACATAGAAGCCTGTATCAGGAAAATGATTGATAACCCTGAAGTAGAGATGATCTTCTGCACTGGTGGAATGAGTGTAGATCCTGATGACAGAACACCTCTGGCAATAAGGAATGTAGGTGCCGATATCGTCACCTA
>JAILRW010000123.1 GCA_024698005.1 Sphaerochaetaceae bacterium
CTTGCTTGCACGCTATTATTCTTTTTGCTTGACGATGGCCAGCTAATCGGCAGTAACTGGGCGGGGTATTTTCTTGTTGTAGCTCACTGTTTTTATGGCCTCAATCTACTCAATATGTGGCCACCAATTATTGGTATATTTGTATATTGTAAATATAAGAAGATAAGGTTCAAGGACCATTTGGATATTGCTATGTTCTCAACAGCCTTTGGCCCATTTATAAGTGAGCTTCTATTTAGATATCCAGTTCAGTTCAACTTCCCTTGCACAATTGGCCCATATACCATAAATATATTTGGTATTTTTACTTCATTGCTCCTGGGTCTTTTCCTTGGTTTTACAATTCCTGCCATGCTCCCTGGCGCTAAGATTCTTCACAAGGGCTTCAATCTATACAATGCAGGCCTTGCTTTTGGCCTTTTGGGTTTCATGATCTACTCCTTCCTCTACCGCTCATTTGGAATAAGAAACGTGGAAGCTGTAGTGGTAGAGAACATTCGTTACGAACAATACAAAGATGGATATATGTTCTTCTGTAATGCATTTTTCTTGACGATGTTCCTTATTTGTTTGCTGATAGGCTTCTTCTTGAATGGCAGAAGCTTCAAGGGGTACAAAAAACTTGTAAACAGCGATAGCCTCGGTATCGACTATATCGTCTCATATAACGATTCCCTCTGCTGGATAAACCTAGGCCTCTATGGTCTCATGATCCTTCTATATATTGATATTATAATCTTCTGGACAAATGGGGCAGGTTGGACAGGTGCAACCTGTGGTGTAACCATTGCAGCAATGTCCTTTGCTGCCGCAGGCCAAAATCCAAAGAATGTTTCCCCAATCATAGTTGGTTATATCCTTGTCTATCTTATGGCATCCTATATCTGTATGCTCCTTGGCAGACCAATGTCCTGGACGCTCTCCACTCAGGGTTATATAAATGGATTTGCATTTGCTACGGGTCTTTGCCCATACTCTTGGTATTTTGGTCCAGTAGCTGGAATTCTAGCGGGGGCTATAAATGCAGTTCTATGTACAGCTACAAGCCAGCTCCACGGTGGTCTTGTCCTCTATAACGGAGGTCTTACTGCTGGATTGACTGCCTTGATTCTGACTCCAATTCTAGTTCTGTATTGGAAAGAAAAGGACTGATTAGCATTTGATTTGTTGATTTTTATGTCAAAAAATATTTGAAATTTTAAATGGCATTATAAAAAATCAAAAAAATACGAAGAAAAATATAATTTCATTGACAATTTAGAAATGCGATTTTACCATCTATATAGAATGAAGATGTCTGCGATGTTGGATGTCTTTTCATTAGGAGGTAAATTATGATTCCTTGCGTAACAAAAATGGAAATCATCCCAGTAGCTGGACACGACTCCATGCTTTTGAATCTCAGTGGTGCACACGCTCCATACTATACGAGAAACATTGTTATTCTCACTGATTCAAACGGAACAGAGGGTATTGGTGAAGTTCCTGGTGGTGAAAAGATTACAAAGGCACTTGAGGATGTAAAGCATCTCGTACTTGGAACTCGTATTGCAGACTACAAGCAGACTCTCAATGCAGTAAGAAAGTGGCTCAGCGAGAACATTAAGGATGATGTTCGTGGTCTCCAGACATTTGACCTCAGAACAGGTGTTCACGTAGTAACCGCTATAGAAGCTCCTCTTCTTGACCTCATGGGCAAGTTCCTTGACGTACCAGCAGCTGCTTTGATGGGCGATGGTATCCAGAGAGAAAGAGTAAGATTCCTTAGCTATCTCTTCTATATTGGTGATAGAAAGAAGACAACTCTCGAATATCAGTCAGAGCTCGATTCTGATTGCGAATGGTATCGCCTCAGAAACGAGGAAGCTCTCACACCAGAAGCTGTTGTAAAGCTCGCAAAGGCTTCCCACGAGAAGTATGGTTTCGAAGACTTCAAGCTCAAGGGTGGTGTTCTTGATCCACACGAAGAGGTAAAGGCTGTTACCGCTATCAAGGAAGCATTCCCTAATGCACGTGTTGACCTCGATCCAAATGGTTGCTGGTCCCTCAAGCAGGCTCTTGAAGTTGCTCCAGATCTCAAGAAGGTTCTTGCATACTGCGAAGACCCATGTGGTGCAGAAGCAGGCTTCTCAGGTCGTGAAGTTATGGCTGAGTTCAGAAAGGCTACCATGATGCCAACTGCAACAAACATGATCAACACAGACTGGAGACAGATGTGTCACACAATTGCACTCCAGAGCGTAGATATCCCATTGGCAGATCCTCACTTCTGGACAATGGAAGGTTCTGTTCGTGTAGGTCAGCTCTGTAATGACTTCGGTCTCATGTGGGGCTGTCATTCAAACAATCACTTCGACATTTCTCTTGCAATGGTAGTACAGTGTGCAGCTGCAATCCCAGGCAAGATGAATGGTATTGATACTCACTGGATCTGGCAGGAAGGCAGAGATCGCCTTACTAAGGCTCCAATGCAGATCAAGGACGGCTGTATCGACCTTCCAAAGAAGGGTGGTCTCGGTGTTGAGATCGATAGAGAGCAGCTCGAGAAGGCTCACAAGCTCTATATGGATAAGTGTTTCGGAAAGGGCGCTAGAAATGACGCTGTCGGTATGCAGTTCCTCGTAAAGGATTGGGTATTCGACCACAAGAGACCTTGTCTTGTTAGATAAATAGTATACCCTGTACTACTTATTAAGGTTGTCTTGAGTAGCTATGCCAGATGGTATAGCTACTCTTTTTTTTGTATGTAATTAAAAAAACTCGTGCTATCATTTTTAAAAAACAAAAAATTTATAATCACAACAATCTAAAAAAACAAATAAATAGCCAGAGTCTTTTCTGGTAAAAGGGGGATATTTATTATGATTGATGCCGAAAAGGCGATTGAAAAACTTCTCGAGGGTAACAAACTTTATGTCAAAGACGCTGTATCGACTTCAGATGTTTCATCAGAAATAAGGGTAAAAACCACAAAAGAAGGGCAGAGCCCATTTGCAATTGTTATTGCATGTTCTGACTCCCGTGTAATACCTGAGGCAATCTTTTCCTGTGGAATCGGTGATCTGTTTGTAATCAGAGTTGCTGGCAACGTATTGGACCGCCATCAGCTTGGTAGCATCGAGTATGCAGTAGAACACCTTGGAACAAATCTCGTTATGGTTCTTGGCCACACCCACTGTGGTGCTATCGAAGCCGCATTGCATCACCAGCCTGAGGGATATATTGGTTACATCGTAACCGATATCAGAAGAGCCATCAGAAAGGAAAAGGATCCATACAAGGCAAGCTGTCTGAATGTAAAGCACTGTGTCAACGTAATTGAGAAAAACCTAGAAATTTCTGAAGATGAAAAGTCTGGTGTTCGTGTTGTAGGTGCTATCTATGATATAGAGACAGGTAAGGTAGAACTTATATAAAACTATCTCAAAGGGGATCTTCG
>JAILRW010000133.1 GCA_024698005.1 Sphaerochaetaceae bacterium
AAGGTAATAACAAAGCGCCTGTAACCTTAATCAAGATTACAGGCACCTGTTTTAACATATTATTGAACTAATAGTTCAAGTTAAAAGTGATCTCTTCTTGCACGGAACCTTAGGCCTTATAAACCTGCTTTCCATCTACGAAAGTAGCAAGACACTTGGATTTTTCAACCTCTGCCAGATCATCTTTCAGGAAATCCTTATCGAATACGGCAATGTTTGCAAGTTTTCCGACTTCAAGAGAACCCATGTTAGCCTCCTCATGCCAGCTGTATGCTACATTGGTTGTAAGCGCCTTCATGGTTTCCATTCTGCTGATATTCTGGTCAGGATGTCTGCACATCTCTTCGCCGTTGGATGGTAGGTATCCGATTGTTCCAAGACAGATAGCCCAAGGAGCACTGAGGGCGGTAGAAGCTGGATAGTCAGTATGAGAAACTATAACAGCTCCCGCATCCAAGAAAGCCTTTATAGGGAATCCAGCATCTCCCTTTTCCTTTCCAACATGATCGACCATCAGCTTATACAATGTATAGGTCTTTTCTACCCACATAAGTCCTACGACAGCAATGATGTTATAATCAGCTATTCTCTTGATATCCTCTGGCTTAACTGACTGAAGGTGGGCAAGACCATTTCTCATGTCAAAGTTTCCGGTTTCCTCTTCAGCCTCAGCAATTGCATCAACCCAGGCTCTGACTGCTGCATCACCGATGGTGTGGACATGTACGTTCATGTTGTGCTTTGAAGCAGCCTTGACCAGACGGACCATCTTGTCATGGTCATTGAATCTGGATACGCCATAGAAACCAGGCATACCGACATACTCATCCAACATCCAGCCCGTTTTTCCCTCTATGACACCGTCGCAGAATACCTTGGCGCCAATAAGTTTATAATGCTTGCTATTATGCTCCTTAGCATCTTTGGCGACTTTGTCCATATCCTCTTCAGGTGTATCAGTATTATCATTGATCAAAGTACTGGTAGTTGTGTACTGAAGGAGCTTTCCTTCCTTTTCCAGTGCATAGTATGCAAAAGGCTCAATCGCATTTGTTACCTGAGCACCGGCACTGTAAACACCGGTATATCCTCTAGCGAGAGAGTAGTCCTGCCAATATAATACTGCCTCTTTAAAATCTTCCACTGTATATGTGGTTTTAGCTCTGATTTCGAATACAGGACCCTCCAAGATAAAACCGGTAGGCTCTCCATTTTCATCGACCTTTACACAGGAGGTTCCCCATTTTTCTGCTGCTTTCTTGTCAATGCCAAACTTCTCCAAGGCCTTTGTGTTAAGCCACATTTGATGAGCAGCATTTTCTGTAAGCATCATTACCTTATCAGGACAAATTGCATCGAGCATACTACGATGAGGTTCTACACCGTGCAGCTCAAAGCCCATGCCCTGATACATCTCCTTATCAGGATGTTTTTCCATGTATGCCTTCATTTTCTCGACACACTGCTCTAAGCTGGCTTTAGGGTCTAGAACTTCCAACAAGCACATTTTCCAGCCGGTTCCACCTGGATGGGAGTGGCCTTCCAGAAATCCTGGATAAACGCTGTTAGTTCCATAATCATAAATCTTGGTATTCTCATTACATAGCTTCTTGGCAACATCTGCTGCACCAACATAGAGAATCCTGTCACCTTTTACCGCTACTGCCTCTGCAAAAGGTTTGTGCTCATCCATTGTAATGACATTTCCGAAAACGATCATATCTGCATATTTATCCATGCCCGATTTTCTCCTTTTGATAATATCTATCTTTTTCTTTTTTTATTCATTTGTCACAAGCAAAAGAAACTTGTGTCAAACATTTCAAATATCTCAAAAGATTTATTCGAAATTTTTTACTTAATATTATTTTATTCAATTTCTTATCTTTATCAAATAAAAAATTGAGATAATGATTAGATATATATTGAGATTTTAACGATAGATTGGACAGATAAGGTAGCATGTGACCATTTATTCAAGGAGATTGACTTCGCTAATTGGCTGAAATCAAATAGATAAGGTTTTGTCATCTGTTTTGGATAAGAACTGCATGCCTTCTATCAACAACTATGAAAGAGTACTTCACGGATGATAGTAGAATCTCTTGAAACAATTCTACTCATCATGGATCAAGTAGGTTCATAATCTGAGCTCTGATGTTGTTATTGAAGAATTTGTCTATATAAATAATAAGTGCCTGTAATATTTCTGAAGGTTACAGGCACTCGTTTTGTATGCAATTTATCTATTATTCGAACTCAATTGTCCCGGTTGGTTTTGGTGTAAAGTCATAAAGGACTCTGTTTACACCCTTTACCTCATGTGTGATCCTCTCTACAAGATGCTGCATGAGCTCAAATGGAATGTTCTCTACTGTTGCACTCATAGCATCTGTTGTATTGACTGCTCTGATGATTACAGACCACTCGAAAGATCTCTTGCCATCCTTGATGCCAGTGCTCTTGAAATCTGGAACAACAGTGAAGTACTGCCATACCTTGCCTGCAAGGCCATGCTTCTGGAACTCTTCTCTTAGAATTGCATCAGACTCTCTGACAGCTTCAAGACGGTCACGAGTGATTGCTCCTGGACATCTTACACCGAGGCCAGGACCTGGGAATGGCTGTCTGAATACCATGTTGTCTGGAAGGCCGAGCTGCTTACCAACAATTCTTACCTCATCCTTGAAGAGGATCTTGACAGGCTCTACGAGCTCGAACTTGAGATCTTCAGGAAGACCACCTGCATTGTGGTGTGCCTTGATTCCCTTTTCACTTTCAAGGATATCTGGCCAGATTGTACCCTGTGCAAGGAAGGAAACACCTTCGAGCTTTCTTGCTTCTTCAACGAATACTTCGATGAATTCTCCACCGATAATCTTTCTCTTTGTCTCTGGATCTGTTACGTTAGCAAGTTTATCAAGGAAACGATCAGTTGCATCGACATAGACAAGGTTTGCCTTCATCTGGTTCTGGAATACTTCGATTACCTGCTCAGGTTCACCCTTTCTGAGAAGGCCATGGTTTACATGTACACAAGTAAGTTGCTTGCCAATTGCCTTGATAAGGAGTGCTGCGACGACAGATGAGTCAACACCACCTGAAAGTGCAAGCAGGACCTTCTTGTCTCCAACCTGAGCCTTGATAGCCTCAAGCTGCTCCTTGATAAAAACATCTGCAAGGGATGGGGTAGTGATACGGACCATATTCTCTGGTCTTCTATCTGGTGCCATAATGTTCCTCCATTAAATTGTATAGCCCATACTACTAGATAGTAGTGGTCAATGAAAATATGAAAAAATCTCTTTTTTACAATAATTTCATATGCTATAGAGACATTGCACTCCTATCGATCTGCTTCATATTTTCTGCGATGTTTATACTCTGAGGACAGACTTTCATACATCTTTTGCAGCTGACACAGTCTCCACCATTCTTGGTAAGTGAAAGATACTCCTTCTTGAACTTATCCCCATCGTGGTCGATGAGATATGAGTTGTAGATCTCAAACACCTTAGGAATATCTATTCCTCCAAGAGCACAAGGCATACAGTAGTGGCACTTGGTACATGGAATGCTCTTTGTCTTCAAGAAGAGGTCAGAAACCTTTTCAAGGATTTCAACTTCCTCTTCATTTAGCTTCTTTACAGGAGAGAAGGTTGAGATGTTGTCATCAAGTTGTGACTGTTCATTCATTCCAGAAAGAACAACCAGGACATTATCAAGAGATGCGACCCATCTGAATGCCCAGGATGCAATAGAGGCATCTGGATTGTAATCCTTCATAAGC
>JAILRW010000144.1 GCA_024698005.1 Sphaerochaetaceae bacterium
TTATGAATAATTTCAAACGAAAAATTGAAGAGTTCTTCAGAGGAAGATATGGAACAGATCAGCTATCTGTCTTCATGTCCTTTGCTGGGCTTATATTTATAATTGGTGCTTCCGCATTCGCTTCACCTGAACTAAGTGCAATAATATCTGGTGCAGGACTTGCCTTCCTCATCCTCTCCTCTCTAAGAGTTCTCTCGAAGAACACTTCTCAGAGACAGAAGGAGAATAACACTTTCCTTTCTATTTTTGGTAAGAAAGGCTCCTCTAACAATGACTTTTCCTACGAGAAGAGTGACAAGAGGGAGAAGAGAGAACAGAAAGAGAGAGAAAAGGCAGCGAAGAAGGCAATGAAGGAAAAATTAAAGACCCATGCCCTCTTCTACTGCCCTAACTGCAAGTGCAAGTGTTTCGTTCCCAAGGGCAAGGGCAAGGTAAGAATTACCTGTCCTAAGTGTGGAGAGAAGTTCATAGGTAAGACTTGAGATGTTTGGCTACATTGTAATAAATAAGAAGGATCTTGCTAAAGAAGACAAGATTCGATACAAGCAGAGCTACTGTGGCCTTTGTAAGGCTCTGAAAAAAAACTATGGGACTCTGGGCTCTGCCTTACTTTCCTTCGATATGACTTTTGTACTCCTCCTTTTAGAGGATCTTTATAACGAAGAAGGAGAGATAATAAAAAGTCACTGTCACTCACACCCTATCAATTTAAACTATCGCAAGACCAGTTTCTCCGATTACTGTGCCCATATGCAGGCACTGCTTTCTCTCTTTGCCCTTAAGGACAAAGTCAAGGATGAAGGGAAATACTCTCCCCTTCTAAAGAATCTAGAGAAGAGCGAAGAGCAGCTGAAGAAAGACTATCCAAGACAGTATGAAAGCGTAAGAAGCTGTATTGAAAGACTGGATGAAAAGGAGAGCGAAAACTGCCAGGACCCTCTATTGATGAGCAAGATTTCAGCAGATTTGCTTTGTGAGATTTTTGTCCCATTCGAAGGGGACCTCTTTTCAGATAACCTTTCGAAGCTTGGCAGGAGCATCGGACGGTATTCCTACCTCATGGATGCATATGATGATTTAGAGAAAGACCAGAAGAAGAACACATATAATCCATTTAAGAATATGGAAAAAGCTCCGGATTTCAAGTTATATGTAAAGGAGCTACTAAAGGATTGTGCTACAGAAGCAGCATTGACCCTTGAAAAATTGCCACTCGATGAGAATCTAAATATTCTTAGGAATATCATCTATAGTGGGATGTGGACAGGTTTTGAAAGGAAGGAGAGCAAAAATTGAGAGACCCATATGAAGTTTTAGGAGTATCAAGAGGTGCCTCCGACGATGAAATCAAGTCTGCCTACAAGAAGAAGGCAAGGAAGTATCACCCTGATTTAAATGGCAATTCTCCAGAAGCAGCTGCCAAGATGCAGGAGATCAATGCAGCTTACGATGAGATTATGAACAAGGGCAAGGCTCACAGCTACTATGACAACTTCGGTCAGGGTCAGGAGAGCAATGCTGGTGGGCAGAATCTTGCATTCCAGGCCGCAATCCAGTACATAAGATACAGAAGGTTTGCAGAGGCTCTAAATGCTCTCAACGGTATTTCAGAGGCAGAAAGAAATGGTCTCTGGTATTACCTCTATGCTAACGCACAGTATGGCCTTGGCTACCTCACAGAGGCAAAGCTTGCTGCAAGAAAGGCAGTTGAACTTGATCCAGGCAACGTTGAATTCGTCATGTTCCGCGATAAGCTTGAAAACGGCTTCAACTTCTATACAAGCGAGAACATGAACTATACAAGACCTATCTTTGGGTCCTTCTACAATTGCTTTTTGACTTACTTCCTGATGCAGCTACTTTGCTGCTGCTGTGGCTGTTAGTATCATTCTTTCATCAGAAGATTGATAATATTTGCTATCTGCTTTGGAGCTTCCTTCAATGAAAGCTCCTTGCTCTCTTGGAGTGCATCGAGGTAGGTCTCAATTATTCCATTTACAAGAAAAGCAATCTTCCAGTCTAGCTCTCTGTTCTCTCTCAGGCCAGAGGTTATAAAGCCCACCCCGCTAAATAGCTCATAAAGCTTGTTCTTCCACTCTCTTACAATTACGCCTCTGTTGATTTCTATAAGCATCCTGTAGTACTCAGGATCTCTCAAAAGAAAGAGAGAGAAGTCCTTTAGGGTTGGCTCTGGGTTTCTCAAGAATTCTACAAAGTCGACCTTGCTCATTACCATACCAAGCTCACTGACAGCATCAGTCTGAATCCTGTCAAGAACATCTCCAGGGCTTTTGAAATGAGCATAGAATGTACCCCTGTTTATGTCTGCTCTGCCTACGATATCTGTTACAGTTATATCTTCAAATGGTTTTTCTCTCATCAATGCAATCAACGCATTCCTGATAAGTGCCTTGCTCCTCTTAGAAGAGCGATACTCTGCCCTGACTCTCACGGGCTTTTCAATTTCCATCAGTACACTCCAAAATGTTTCATTGCCTTTGCAAGGCCATCTAAAAGAATATCGTCAGTCACATAGTCTGCAACTGCCTTTACATTATCTGTTGCGTTACCCATAGCAACACCAATTCCTGCGTCCCTGATTATCTCAATGTCATTTGCTCCATCCCCAAAAGCGATCGAGGAGGAGATATCCTCTTTGTAGTAGTCAAGTATTGCTTTAAGCCCTACAGATTTTGACTGTCCAGGCAGAACTATTTCTGCGCTGCACTCCAGAGGAATGCCCATCGTGTTATCTATGACATCGAACCTGCCCTTCAACATCTCACGAATAGAGGCTACATCGTTATCAGGAGTCCAGAAACATACCTTGGTAACGTCATCAAGAACAGGATACTTTTCAACCTCTACAAGATTCTCAATTTTCAAGGCTCTCCCATAGGATTTTATGAAGAGAGCGGTGAGCGTCTTTACAAGTTCTCTGGAGATGACAGAGCGGCTCCTGGTCTGAAAGAGCATCTGCCATCCTCGCTCTTCCCCTATCTCTATAATCTCTCTGACCTGTTCTGTAGAGAAGACAGAGGCAAAGATCTCCTCATCTCCTACATAGGCAAGAGCTCCACCGCAGTAGATTCCACCATCGAAATATATTCTATGAAGTCGAGGATCTACCTCTGCAGGACTTCTACCTGTAGAAAGGAAGAGCTTATGGCCATTTTCATGTGCCTTTCTGAGGGCCTCCACTGCACTCTCTGGTGCATCGAGACCAAATGGAAAGAGTGTCCCATCTATATCATAGAAGAGATATTTGGTTTTCAAGGTGAAATATCCTTATAAACAAAATTGCAAGTATTAAAGATATGATAGTCAAAAATAGACTATTTAACAACAAATTGTACAAGTTTAAATATTGTGTGTTCTTTTTAAATTTTCACAAAAAAGAGGTAGAAATGAGATACAATTAAGGCATGCCTACGCCGAGAAGAAATTCAAGATCCTCAGATATAGAAATCTTTGATGCCTTCAGGAAAGCGCTGAAAGAGCTTTCCAGAAGGGATAAAGAACTATTTTCAAGCAAGAAGAATAAAATAGCGATTACTCATCGACTTGCCCTTTACCTTGAAGAGTTTTTCATCTCCAGATGCGTTGTAGATATCTGTTACAATATCGATGGATATAATCCAGATATTATCCTTCACGAAAGGAATGGAAAGATATTGCTTGCTATCTGGTTCAAGGATGACTATCTTGAGAAGGCTCTTCAGGAGGAAGCAAAGCGATTCCACGATAATTTCGGCTGCTTTACCCTCGCCTTTTCCATTCTTTCAGATAGAGACTACTATCTTGTCTATCGTTTTGCCTCCACCTACACCGACTATCTGCACATATCCCGTGAAGACTTCTCTGAAAATCTTCTAAAGAGAATGAGAGAAGAGGATGATGCAGTAAATGAGCAGCTTCTTCTCGACATACCTAAAAAACGAACTAGAAAGAAAAAAGCAAAAGAAAAAGCAAACGACCCTAATGTTGATAATTCCCTATAAAAGTGGTATTAAGGGTACGAAAAGGAAATAAGATCATGAGAATGTCACAAATGTTTTCAAGGACCCTCAGAGAGGCTCCTAATGGTGCCGATACAAAAGGTTATGAATACCTTCTCAGGGCAGGATATATCAGACAGATGGGAGCAGGTATTTTTTCCCTACTTCCTCTTGGATTCAGAGCTACCCAGAAGATAAGCACAATCATCCGTGAAGAGATGAACGCAATTGGAGCAGAGGAAATCCAGATGCCTGTCGTAAACACAGCAGATATCTGGAAGGAGACTGGAAGATACTACTCCATCGACAAGGAGATGAGTCGCTTCCAGGACAGAGCTGGCAGAGACATGGTCCTTGCTATGACCCACGAAGAAGCTGTAACAGATCTCGCAAGAGGTGAAATAGATTCCTACAAGAGACTTCCTCTTTTGGTATACCAGCTCCAGACCAAGTGGAGAGACGATCCAAGACCAAGAGCAGGCCTTATCAGAGTAAGAGAGTTTACAATGAAGGACTCCTACTCTTTCGACAAGGATTATGAAGGCCTTGAGAAGGTCTATAGGGCTCACTACAAGGCTTACTTCAGAATCTATTCAAGATGTGGCCTTCCTTGTGTTGCAGTTGGTGCTGACTCTGGTATGATGGGTGGAAAAGTATCACACGAGTACATGTACCTTTCCCCTATCGGTGAAGATACAATCATCACCTGTCCAGAGTGTGGCTACACAGCTAACAGGCAGGTTGCTGCATTCAAGAAGGATTACTATCCAGAAGAAGAGAAAGCAATTGAGAAGATTGCAACTCCAGAAGCTAAGACAATAGAAGATCTCTGTGCTCTTTTGAAGATCGAGCCAAGACAGACTGCAAAGGCTGTCTTCATGGTCGGAACCTTTATCAACGACAAGAATGGAGAAGAAACAGACAAGCTCATCGTTGCAATCATCCGTGGTGATATGGATGTTGAAGAGTCCAAGCTTTCAAATGCAGTAAAGGCAAATGCTATCAGACCTGCACACGAGGAAGAGATTACAGCTTGTGGTATCGTCCCAGGCTTTGGCTCTCTTATCGGTGCTCACGGTGACTATATCGGAGTTGTAGACGACTCCGTTGCAAAATCCAACAACCTTGTTGCTGGTGCAAATGAAGCAGGATACCATTTCATCAACACCAACTTCGGCCGTGATTACAAAGCTGATGTTGCTGATATCGCTTCTGCAAAGCAGGGTTATATCTGTTCTGTCTGCGGAAAGCCACTTAACAGCTCTAGAGGTGTTGAAATTGGCAACATCTTCCAGCTTGGAACCAGATACTCAGAATCCATGAACTGCTACTATCAGGCAGAGGATGGTTCCAGAAAGCCAGTTATCATGGGAAGCTATGGTATTGGTGTTGGCAGACTTCTTGCTTGTCTTGCTGAGGAGTATAACGACGAAGGAGGCCTCAAGCTTCCTATCTCCGTAGCTCCATACCAGGTACACCTCATTTCACTTGTAAAGGACACTGCAATTGGAGAAGAAGTCTATGAAAGCCTCACAAAGGCTGGAATCGAGGTTCTCTTTGATGACAGAAAGGAATCTGCAGGTGTTAAGTTCGCAGATGCTGATATCATCGGTATTCCTGTAAGACTTACAATCGGAAACAGAAGCCTTAAGGAAGGCAAGGTCGAAGTAAAGATCAGAGCAACTGGCGAAACAACCAGCTACCTTGTAAGCGACCTTGTAGATGAAGTGAAGGCAGAAATTGCCAAGCTTCAGAAGGAAATTGACGACAACATCGTAGAAAAAGAGCTTGCTTGATTTCTAACATTCTCGTTTATAGCCGGTCAAATTTGAACTGACCGGCTTCTTTTTTCATACAGACAAAAAAAGCAGGGACGAATCCCTGCTGTTAATCAAGCAAGTGCACTTTATACAGCGCCATTTGCCTTGAGAAGGTTGATGAGGTATGTTCTACCAGATGCCTTAGCATACTCAAGAACACTGTGTCCCTGGTAGTCAGTTGCATTTACATCAGCACCACTCTTGATGAGCTGAGTTGCAACTCTGGTTGCCTCATTATTGTTTACTGCCATGACAAGAGCAGTTTCACCAAGGTAGTTTCTAGTATCAATATCAGCACCAGCGGCAAGAAGAACTTCGATCATCTTTGGATTGTCGGAGTTGTTAGCTGCGAGGTGGAGAGAATTTGATCTATACTTTGGTTCTGCTTCATGAATGTCTGCGCCGAGATCAATAAGAGCCTTTACGATGGCAACACAGTGGTTGTACTGAGCAGCCAGCATTACAGGGGAGAGGCCCCACTCATTGTGGCAGTTAACATCAGCGCCGTCTTCTACGAGAGCCTTAATCTCACTTGCTCTTGTTGCAGAGATGGCAGCAGCAAGAAGCTTCTTGTTAAGTGTTTCAACAGATTTAGCCATTTATTTCTCCTATTTATTTTGTTTCTATACTTCTTTTTTTAGTCTATATTTTGAATCTCGTAAATCCTTTTTAAATGAAAATCGTTATTTTTCTATTACTAATCTTTGTCTACAGCAGAAGTTACGAGACATTTCTTATAATAAATGTCCTTTTTAGCTATTCAAAAATCTATCTGATTTAAAAAACTCTCCATAATCGATAAAAGATTGTATAATTTCCTCATGTTAACAAAAGATATGATCAAGAGAGTTCCAAAGGTAGAGCTCCATGACCACCTTGACGGTGGACTCAGGATCGAAACGATCCTTGATATTGCAAAACGAGACAACATAGAACTTCCTAGCTATGATCCAAAAGAACTGAGGGAGTTCTTCATCCGTGGCTGTAAGCAGAAAAGCCTTGTTCTATATCTTGAAACATTCAAGTACACAACAGCTGTAATGCAGACAAAAGAGGACCTTGATAGAGTTGCCTATGAGGCGGTCGAGGATCTTGCCAAGGAAAATGTTGTTTACGCTGAGATAAGGTTCGCTCCTGCGCTTCATACAAAGAAGGGCCTTTCATTGGAAGATGTTGTCACTGCTGTCTTGTCAGGTCTAGATAGAGGCAAGAGAGATTTTGGGATGAGCTATGGTCTGTTGATCTGCGCAATGAGAGACCAGGCTCCAGAAGAGACTCTCAAGATTGCCCAGCTTGCTACATCCTTCATGGACAGAGGTGTTGTAGGCTTTGACCTCGCAGGAGGCGAAGCAGGCTTCCCTTCAAAGGACCATAGAATAGCTTTCGACCATATAAGAGCAAAGAATGGCTACATTACTATTCATGCAGGAGAGGCGTTTGGAACAGAATCCATCTGGCAGGCAATCCAGATCTGTGGTGCACATAGAATTGGACACGGTGTAAGACTTATTGAAGACATGACATTGAGAGGAAATCAGATAATCCAGCTCGATTCCCTTTCTCAGTACGTACTAGATAGAAGAATTCCACTTGAGATCTGCCTCACCTCAAATGTAGGAACAGGAGCGGCTGATTCCTATGAGACTCACCCATTCCCTCTCTTCTATAGAAACAACTTCAGAGTCTGTCTCTGTTCTGACAACCGATTGATGAGCGATACAAATCTGACAAAGGAATTTGAAATCGCCTCAGAAATTTATGGTCTCAATATGAGTGATCTTGAGAAGATTACACTTAATGCGATGAAGTCAGCCTTCATCCACCATACAGAAAAGCTTCACCTTATCTACGATGTCATAAAGAAACAGTATGCATCGCTTAGAAAAGAGTACAACATAAGCTGAATGGATTATCGGAGGTGTAAAAGCCTCCGATTTTTTCACACCTATATAAAACAAAAAAGTGCACACTGTGAAAAATATTCACAGTAAACTTATCGATAAAAACCCTGTTTTTCTTTCAAAAACGCCATTTTTGCCAATTTTTTGCACTTTTCCAAAAGTTGGCACGCCTTTTGCATATACATTAGTACAGAGCAACAGTTTTTTCATTACCTCCTTTAGTTAAAGAAAAACGCTGTGCTAGATACTCGACCTCTCTCCCACCCAATAACGAGTATCTAGCACATTTTTTTTGTCTGCTGTATCTTTTAATTATGGCAAATAGTAGAAGAGACAAGGCAGACTCATATACCCTCCGCGCTCATAGAGAGGGTTATCCCGCAAGAAGTGTTTACAAGCTTGAAGAAATCAACAACACACACAAGCTAATTAAACCAGGTGATAGCGTACTTGATGTAGGCGCTGCCCCTGGTTCCTGGACACTGTTTACCCATAGGGAACTAATTAAGGGCAAAGGAAGAATAGTCTCTGTAGACCTGAACCCTCTCCGCCTTGATCCTGTACCTCCAACAGTAACTGAAATCACTGGAGATGCATTCTCTAAAGAGAACAGAGCTCGCCTTGTCGAGCTTGGTCCATACAACTGTATCATCTCTGACGCCGCCCCAATGACTACAGGAAACAGAACTGTAGACACTACCCGCTCCGAATGGTTAGCTGAAAATGTTGTAATGCTTGCAGAAGAGCAGCTGGCAGAGCATGGAAATCTAGTAATAAAGATTTTCCAGGGCGGTGGACAGGAGCAGATTCTAAAGAACATGAGAACCCTATTTACAAAAGCAAAGGCCTTCAAGCCTAAAGCCTGTAGAGATGATAGCTTTGAAATCTATCTCATTGGACTAGATAGAAAACCAAAAGCATGAATAGAAAATATTTCTTCTTCGATATAGATGGCACTCTGATTGATGGGGGCTTTGGGGTTGGGTGCATACCAGAATCTGCAAAGCTTGCTCTTGAATCGCTAAGAAACAATGGACATTTTATTGCAATTGCTACAGGTCGCAGCCACGCCATGGCCGAAGAGATCAGGCAGGGGCTCGGCTTTGATCACATGGTGAGCGACGGAGGAAATGGCATTACAATCGATGGAGAGGTCAAGGAAATTCTTCCTCTCGATAAACAGCTGTGTATCCGCTTGATTTCAGAGTGCGAAGAAAAGAATATTCCTTGGGCTATTTCATACGATGACTCAATCTATCGCTATGCACCTAATGAGCGTTTCCCTGAGGCAGTCAAAAAGACAAACTACATGCAGACAAAAGTTCAGCATGGTCTAGATATCACAAGCTGTGAGAGTATCTATAAAATCTACATCGCAGGAGATGATAGTATCGAGGCAAGACTAGATAATCTATCACTTCTTCCCTGGTGCCGCTACAACCCCTACTACATCTATGTAGAGCCCTGTGACAAGGCCGTTGGAATAAGGAAGATGGTTTCACTGCTAGGTGGAAAGCTCGAAGATGTCGTCGTATTTGGGGACCAGAGAAACGATCTGACAATGTTCTCCCCTGAATGGACCAGCATTGCAATGGGCAATGCAGTAGAAGAGCTCAAAGCTAAGGCAGACTACATTACGAGCGATGTAGGAGACGATGGAATATATAATGCTCTAAAACATTTTGGGTGGATATAAGAAAAGGCCCCGCAGGGCCTCTTTTTGTCATTTCTCTTCAGAGCTAATCACTTCAACAACATTGTAAGGAATCTTAACTCCTGCAGCTATCAAAGCCTGAGGGAAATCAGCTTGGAATCGGAATTTGACATTCCAATAGTCCTTATTTTTACAGAATGGTCTAATATAGATTTTCATGAATGAGTCTGCATACTCTCCAACTTCAACAAGTGGAGCTGGATCATCAAGAACATCGTCATAGGTTGAAAGGACTTCTTTTGCAATACTCTTGATTTTATCTACATCTGCATCGTAGTAGGCATTGATAACCATATCGACTCTTCTAGTTCTATTTGAAGTGAAATTGGTAATTACTGAACCCCAGACCAGTTTATTTGCCATGACAATCTTCTTGCCATCAGGAGTTTTAAGACCAACTGCAACAGTATCCATGGATGTAACTGTTCCCGAATTAGAACCAATTGAAACGTAATCTCCAATTTTAAAAGGCTTTGTGACTGCGATCATGAAACCAGAAAAAATGGATGCGATGGTTTCTTGGAGAGCAAGACCAAAAACAATACCAGAAACTCCAACACCAGCAAGAATAGGGGCTAAATCAATTCCCCAGAGTCCAAGTACAGTAACAGCAGCGATGATCCAGATTAAAACCCTAATGGTATTGATCATGAATCCACCCATCAGGGATGTT
>JAILRW010000052.1 GCA_024698005.1 Sphaerochaetaceae bacterium
AGTATTATCGTACTGGTCATAAACACTGCAGCGCAGAAGCAATAAGTCGTTTCTGAAATCCTGACTGTAGTTAGGATTTGCCATGATTGAATTGACAATTCCTACTGAGAGCTTTTCCTCTGTTCCATCAGGATATGTGAATTTAGGCCAAGGCATCTCTGTATAGGCAAATACACTGTAGATGTTGTAGGTCTCCCATGCGATGTCATCATAGAGATCGATAATCTCTTGCTGCTCATCGGAAATGTTTCTCTTTTCTTCCTCTGTATAGCTCTTGAAATAGTGAGCAAATTCCTTGAGCCTTTCATCTGAGAAGAGCTTCTTTCTCTTTTGTAGTGAGAGAGCAGAAATCTCCTCTCCTATAAATTCTGTAGCGTTAGTCTTCTGCCTTTTTACTGAATTACGCCTAGACTGGACTTCAAGTGCCCACGAATCAGCTGCATCAAGGTTCTGAAGAAGGTTCTGATAGAGGGAAGCCTTGTCTATCAGTGTTTGATACTCCCTGATATCTGGATCATTGAGGTAAGCGATGATGCCTTCAACGGTGGCAATCTTGCCTTTGTATTTCTCAAAGGAAGTAATCAGTTTCTCGGCTTTTTCCATGTCTCTATAGAAGGTATCGTGGTCTGGATATAGGGCAGTGAGATCCCATTGTGTTGGCAGGTTCTCAAGCTTGTCAGGAACAATGTATGAGGATTCGATTTCTACCGGCTTCTCCCAAGCTTCTTGCTTGGTAACATGGGTACAAGCTGTCAAGAGGACGACAACAACTGATAATAAAACAAATGCAAAAAAGACTCTTGTTCTCACGTTACCTTTCTCCTTTACTCTTCATATATCTTACTCCCAAGGAAAAGAAACAGTCGATAGACTCAAAAAAGCTTTTCTTTAAGTACATGGGTAATTGTTTGTTGCGTTCATTAAAGAATTATTATTCATGCACCACAATAAGAGAGGAATACAAATAATTCTTTCATACAAAATATGGTTACGTCTTGATGATAGTGATAGCTCTCCATGATACGATTAATATCACAAGTGGTATAAAAGTTTTGACAATGTAGTGTCATAATGTAATTTTCAGTATTTTTATGAGGGGAAACCTGCGTTATAATTAGAATGACACTTAATGATAAAAAGGAAAAAGTATGAAAAAAACAATTGTTCTCGGTAATTTTATCACTATGGATAAAAAGAGACCTACTGCTAAAGCAGCACTCATCAAGGACGGCGTATTTGCATATATTGGTGATGTTGAGGAAGCAAAAAAACTTGGCGGTGAGGATGCTAAGGTTCTTGACTATGGCGACAACTATATCTATCCAGGTTTTCTTGAATCTCACTGCCATGGTTATCTGGCTGGTGATAGAGCAATTGGCCAGGCTGATCTCTCCCAGTTCCCAAAGGTTGATTTAGCAAAATACCGCGAGGTAATTGAGGAATTCATCAAAGCTAATCCACAGCGCGAGGTATACATGGCTGCAGGATGGATCGAAGATGATACACCTATTACCAAAGCATTTCTAGACGATATTTGTTCTGATAAGATGCTGTTGATGGCTACTGGCGGAGGCCACTCCATGCTACTCAATTCCAAGGCTTTAGAGTGGGCAGGCATTGATGCAGCTTATGCGAAGAAAAAGGGCTATGACCTTGTATATGTAGACGAAAAAGGAGAACCAACCGGATACATCTGTGAATCTCCAGTATTCGAACTGGTTCCAAAGCTCCCTATTTCAATTGAGACTGCTAAGGCGTATCTACTCGCATGGCAGAATATCGCTATCAAAAACGGTTTCACTTCTGTAGGTGATGCTGGCGTAGAGGTCGCAGGTCCAATCGCTTTTAGAGCATTCTGTGAGCTTGAGCAGGAGGGAAAGCTGAAGTTACGTACTTATGCTTACTTGATGGTTCCAGACAATCCTGAGGATCCTAAGGCTGAGGTTGCCCGCATAGCAGAGAGCCGTGCCAAGTACAGTGGTGAATATTTCCACATCGTCGGTGTCAAGACATTCCTTGATGGTGTAACAGAGGCTCATACAGCATGGCAGAATCAGGATTATCTTGATCAGCCTGGTTATCACGGTATAGAGCGTTTCAATGACCACGACAAGATGGTAGAACTGCTAACTGCTGCAGATGCGGAGGGACTTTCCGTTCATGTTCATTCCGAGGGCGGTGGTGCAACACACTTCATGCTCGATTGTATTGAGGATGCGGAAAAGATTACTGGAGATATGGACCAGCGCAACGTACTGGCTCATCTTCACTTTGTCACTGACGAGGATATCTGTCGTATGGCAGAGACTGGCTCTATTCCTGCTGTACCACCTCTTTGGTCTCCAAAGTTTCCAGGAGTTTATGATCAAGAAGTTGCTTATGTAGGTAAAGAGCTTGCGGATCAAGCATATCCTATCAAGTCTTTTTTCGATAAGGGCGCAAATGTAGTCTACCATTCGGACTTCCCTGTTTCTCCATCTTTCTCTGTCCCAGTTAGTTTTTATATGGCTGAAAAACGTGCCACCCCAAAGCAACTTGGTTTTGGAGAAGATACTCAGCGTAATCTCGATCAAGCTGTAACTCGTGAGCAGTCACTGCAGGCTATGACAATAAATGTTGCTCGTCAGTGGCGTCAGGAACATCGCATCGGCTCAATCGAATTCGGTAAGATTGCCAATATGACAGTATTTGATTGTGATTTCCTGCACGACGATATTGAAAAAGTCGTTCTTGGCAACGTCGTTGCTACCATCATAGACGGTGAAGAGGTATATGCT
>JAILRW010000130.1 GCA_024698005.1 Sphaerochaetaceae bacterium
GGAATGCTATCAAGTACACGGCCAGGCTTTCCATTATCAGCAACTACTGTATAGTTTCCTCTTGCATTGAAGTAGTCAGCAAAGAGAGGTTTACCATCTGCACCATTGACTTCAGCTGTTGTACCAACAAGAATTTCAATCCTGGAATTATCCTTCTCGATCATTCTGAGAACAGAAGGAAGTACTGCAACACCACTTCCACCAGCAATCAGAAGAGCATTCTCCTTCTTCTCATGCGCAAGAGCTGCTCCATAGAGCCCTCTAGTGTAGACAACATCCCCTTCCCTGAGCTCAAAGAGAGCCTTAGTAAATTCACCACGGGCACGGATGAGGAATGTAAGAGGATTATTATGTGCAACAGAGAATGGCTTTTCCCCCTTTCCTGGAACCCAGAGGAATGCAAACTCACCTGCATGGCAATCTAGAGTGCCATCAAGTTCAAGTAGCAGGATATCCTTAGTGTGACAGAAGGCCTTTGTAACTGTGTACCTTGTGTAGAGCATCTCATTGTAGTTTCTGATAAACTCCTGACTTCTTAGCTCCACCTTCTTGCCTTCCAATGTGGCCTTGGCTTCATCCTTTATGCAGCAGATGAACTCTGGCCAATACTTCTGTGTTACCTTTCCAAGTACTGAACCACAGCCAACAACATCGGCACCAGCATCAACAAGAGCTGCAGCATCGTAGCCAGAAAATACACCACCCATACCGTAGATGATTGGATCAGGTCCAATTGCTTCTCTAATCTCCTTGATGCATTCAATTGCTCTTGAGTGAACATTCTTACCACTCTGTCCACCCTTTCCACCCAGCTTGTTGTTGAGGATTGGCTCATCAATACCCTTCTGCTTGTGGACAATTGGAGTTACTGTATTGATTGCTGCAATGCCATCAGCACCTGCATCGATCACACTCTTTGCGATCTCACCAATGTTATCAACATTAGGAGTGAGCTTGATGATAAGTGCAGACTTCTGCTCAGGGCAAGCTGCCTTGATCTTTTCAACATACTCGGTTGCAATCTTGATATCAGAACCGATAGCAGCACCAAAACCTGCAGCTGCATGAGGACATGAGAAGTTGAGCTCAATGGAATCTGCAACTTCATCGAAGTTCTTTACCAGTGTGATGAAATCTTCTGGCCTGTTGCCAGAAACGGAGACATTCAAAATACATCTCATGTTCTTCTTGATCTCTCTGAAGAGTGGAAGAACATACTCCATACCAGGGTTTCTGAGACCAACAGAGTTTCCGAAGACACCGCTTTCTGTTTCACAGATTACAGGCTCTCTGTTACCTGGCCAAGGATTTACCTGGTAGCTCTTGGTTGTAATTACCTCGATTGCTTTGACCTTCTTATCAAAATACTTGACCATCTCTGGCTTGGTCGAAGCAACACCACTAACTGTAGAAAGGTGCACCTCCTTTCTCTGGTGTGCACCCTTAAGACCTTTAATTCTATCTATCATTCTTCCTCAGATTCTTGTTTCGTCGTTAAGCTTCTTGAGATTAGAAAGACACATCTCAAGCCAATCTTCAGGAATAGGAGCCTTCTTCCATGGGTGTGTCAGGCCACTGGAGCTGTTAATCCTTGCAAGGCGAACATCATAGCCGACAGAACGCATTGCCTCCATTACCTCAGGCGCAGAACCACCCTGTGAACCTACACCAGGAATCAAGAGAGGGATACTCTGACCACACTTTGCATAGAAGGCAGCTATATCCTTGAGCTCAGCCATATTGGTAGCACCAACAACTGCACCAAAACCCTTGTGTTCAGCAGCCCAAGCTGCAATGGTCTTGGAAACAGCGAGATAGAGTGGCTCCTCGCCATCTTCACTCTTTGTGATGATATTCTGGATGATCTTGCCACCAGGGTTACTTGTCCTGTTGAGGATATAAACACCCTTATCTTCATAACCAAATGGAGAGACTGAATCAGTTCCCATGTATGGACTTACTGTAACTGCATCACTCTGCCACTTATCAAAGGCTTCGATTGCATAGTTGAGGGAGGATCTTGCGATATCACCTCTCTTGCTATCAAGTATTACAGGAATACCAGGGAAGAAACTTTCAAGCATCTCAAGAAGATCTACAAGAGCAAGGGAACCAGAAAAATCCTCATCCCTTGGATTATCCAATGCTGAGTAGTAACCAATATTTGGTTTGAAAGCAGCTGGAGTTACACCCTCAAGTCTCATTCTATGGAAAAGCTCATCAAAGTAAGCGTTGAGCTTTGTTCTTGTATCCCCTTCTCCAGGGAGGACACCAAGCTGAGGATCGAGACCCATACAGGTTACGTTGCCACAACTTTCTGCACTTTCAATAAGTATTTCAATATAGCTCATTATCTTTCCACCTTCATAAATCCACGTGCGTTGCCCCAGCCAAATGGATCTTTTCTCCACTCTCTGAGGTCCTCTGCTTCCTTGTCATTTACATAACCGACCTCGACAGCTGTCTTGATCATCACATCATAGGAGAGGATTGTGAAAGCCTTGCATGCAGGCTCAACCTTGTTAAAAGCTTCCTCTGCTGCAGAAAGGCCATATGTGAAGATTGCAAGGCAGTATGGAACATCTCCATTTGCCTTCTGGATTGCTTCAACAGCAGAAAGAGAACTCTTGCCGGTACTGATAAGATCTTCAATGAGAACAACCTTATCACCGTGGTAGCTTCCATCCTTGCCAAGGCCTTCTATCTGATGACCAAGTCCATGGTCCTTAGATGAAGAACGAACATAAGAAAGTGGTTTGTGAAGTCTATCTGCAAGTGTTGTTGCGTGAGGAATACCTGCTGTAGCTGTACCTGCAATATTTGCAGGATTGAAGCCAAGGGAGTCGAGCATATCTGAGAATGCATCACAGATCAGAGCTCTGTAGTTTGACTTTGCCAAGAACTGTCTGTTGTCGTTATAGATTGGCATTCTATATCCACTTGCCCATGTAAATGGATCCTTAGGAGAGAGACGGATAGCTCCAAGCTCAAAAGCTCCCTTTGCAAGCTGTGGACCGTAGTAGCTGGTAATTTCTTCAATGGTCTTCATATATTTCCTTCCTATATAATGTTATTCGTATAAATTCTAATGCTAAAAAGATTAAGCCTCAACTCAGTTCTTTCTGCTTTTCCAGATTTCCTTGAAGCTGTGGCTCTTGCCACAGAATGCACATTCAAAATGTCCATCCAAGGTGCGGTAGAAGAGTGCTGGTACATTCTCTCCCTGACTTGGGTGAGAGATACAGGACTCATTCTTGCAAGAGAGGTCATCGAAGTTGTAGACCCTTGGTGGCATGTGCATTCTGTACTTTGCCTCGATCTTGCCATCCTTGACAACGTTGAGTGTACAACCCGGAGCTACTGCTGCAAGACGCTTGAGATCCTTTCTTGAAAGCTCATACTCACCTGGGCGGAATATGATGCCTTTGAATGCACCGTCCTTACCCTTGCTGATCCACTCTCCCCCACGATCTGAATCGATATTGAGGACTGAAGAGATGAGTCTCATGTGGTTTCTGATATCATCTGGTCTATCTCCACGGCAGATGTGGTCGATTACAATACCGTTATCGATTGGATGAACGCCTTCAGAATAGACCTTCTTATCATCCTTTCTTCCAGATACATCCACCTTCACGATATAATCCTCTTCTGCAGATAGATCCTCTTCTACTTCTGGGGATACATAGTCATCACCTACTTTACCAGCGATGATAGCAAGCAGAATGATTCTTACATACATTCCATTGATTGCCTGTCTCTCCCAGCCATTGAGGTCTGTAGAATCAAGCCAGGTTGGAATGGTTGGATGCTCCTTGTGGCGAGGAAGTGGATGATAGAACTTGGTACCTACTGGGATCCTGTCCAAAAAGTCCTTTCTGAAGGTGATGCTCTCTCTTAGAACATCCTGTTTTTGCAAGATTCTTTCACCCATTCTTTCAAGCTGTGGTCTTGTGAAGTACCACATCTTGGCAATTTCATGGCTTCCTGAAAGGTACTCTTCAATTGAGGAGTAAACTGTTACGTCAAAACCATTTTCCTTCATCTTCTCAAGGTAGTTCTCTGGCATTGCAAGTTCTGGTGGTGCAACCAAGTCGACCTTAACCTTGTCAAAGAGTTTAAGTCCATCTGCCTTTGAGTGAACTGTTCTACCGTGGTAGAGGTCACCGACCAAAGCTACATGGATATTTGAGAAGTCCATTCCATTATCTTCAAGGAATGTAAACTCATCGAGAAGCTCCTGTGTTGGGTGTTCATGCTTACCGTCTCCAGCATTGATGAATGCAGGCTTGACTGGAAGATTGTTTCTTCTAGTATAGTCCAAACTCTCATCATCGAGCCAACGGCAGAGACCTTCTACCTGAGAGCGGACAATGAAGATTGTATTGTCATAACCTGTGAGCATGTTGAAGGTATCAGCATAGCTTTCACCCTTGTTTATCGAGGAACTTGAGGTCATGAGCTCAGACACCTTGGCATGATGGAATTTAGCAGCATTTCTGAAGGACTCCTTGGTTCTTGTACTGTTTTCAAGGAATACCTCGTATATACCAAAGTCCTTATCATTGATCCTAAATTCATCAAGCTTTGCCTGGTCATTGTTAATTGCAGCCTGCTTGAGCTCATAACACTTTCTAAAGAAGTACCTTCTTTCATCGATTGAAAGATCTTCGATTACTGTAAGTGATCTTCCTTTGAATACATTCTTTGCCATTTTCCTCTCCTCGGACAAAAAAAAGACTCCCATGCAAGGAGTCTGAAAAATTATAAATCAATGATACACATAGCAGCTTTATTAGGAAGGTGAATTTTACCTGTTATAGTAAATCTTGCCATATGTACCTCTTTAGGTAAGTAATCTACAGATACTTAGCCTCATCGTCAAGGGGTAAGAACTATCCCCTATATAGTATTAAGGAGCTGTGAAAGAAATCACAGCCCCTTAGCTTTAAATCATACCTTGATAGGATCCTTCTCATCTGAAGGCTTGAACTTTCTAGGAATTTTCGTAGCAACTCTCTTCTTCAAAGACTCTCTAGTCTTGAAATCCTGTTTATAGAACTTACGATAGCAAGCCTTTCTAGAAGAGAGAACAGAAGCTTTTCTAACAATGTTATCATTCTTCTTTTTCTTATCAGAGGAACCGTATCCATAACCATACCCATGGCCATAGCCATAGCCATAGCCATAACCGTATCCATAGCCATAACCCTTGTTAAGACTGAGAGTGCTGTTAGGGATATAACCATTTAAACAGATACCATTAATTTTTACACCTGCTCCATTGAACTGGTTAATAACATCTTCAAGTGCATAAGAACCTGCAACACCAGCACGAACGACTATGATTGTTTCACCAGCACTAGAGGACAAGCTCATCAGCTCAGAACCGAATTCAAGAGGTGGAGCATCGATAAGGATGACATCGAAATCTTCCTTAAGATTCATGAGCATCTTCTTGAAGTTCTCATGATAGTAGATAACTGATGGAATTGGTGGTTTAGTACCACATGGCAAAAGGAGAAGACTATCAATATCATCCATAGGATAGACAAGAACATCCTCAAGCTTTGCATGACCAAGAACTACATCTACAAGACCATACTTAGAAGGCTTCAAATTGAAATATGGCTCACAGGATGGCATTCTGAGGTCACCATCCACAAGAAGTACTCTATAGCCATTCTGTGTAAGAGCAACTGCAATATTTGTCATCAAGCTTGTCTTGCCTTCACCCTTGGTTGTAGAACATACGCTGATAATCTTCTTCTTAGTTTCCGAACCGAACATCAAGTTGGATGCAATTAGCTTATAGCGTTCTGCAACAAACGAACTAGGATCATCATGCACAACGGAACTTGTAGCAAGCTTTTTCTTGTTTGCCTTTACAAGAGGAATCCAACCAAGCAAAGGTAAATCATCAGAGATGACCTTCTTCAGATCCTCAAGTGTATAAATAGATTTATCACTGTACTCAAGAATGATTGCAAGAAGAGCACCAAGGACAAGACCCATCATGCCAGCAGCAGCCATAATCATAAGCTTCTTAGGCCTAATAGGTCTTAGAGGTACAATTGCTGGGTCTATGACCTTTACATTGTTTACAACAGAAGCATTTCTGAGATTTGCTTCATTCTTCATCTGTAAAAGAGATATCTCAATTGTCTGATATACATCAACCTCACTCTCAAGTTCAGCAAGCTGACGCTCTATTTCAGGCAAACTTGCCAATAGTTGATTGATGGAATCAATTTCTGATTCGATAAGATCAATCTCAATTTCAGCCGTAATTTTCTGAGCGAGTGCATTTGCAAAGCTTGAAATCTGTGAAACATGCTGGCCTGAGAGTTCAATAATTCTGAGAGCAATTTCTCTTTCCGCATCAATAGCTGCACGAGTAAGAGTATAGTATCTTCCATTCTGAGTTGAAGTCTTGGAATCACTTGTGACTCTACTGAGATTTGCAAACAAATCAAGAAGGTCATACTTCAAGAGTTCCTCCATAGCAGACTTGTACTCTTCTATAGAAGTTTTTATCTTCTCATCAGCATATGCTTTTGAAATATCGAATTCAATTCCTAGATAAGAAACAATCTTGTCAGCCTCACCAATCTCAAGCTCGAGAGGAGCTTTTCTAGATTTCAAATATCTATAGATTGTAAGAGCTGTCTGTCCATCCTGAGTAATCTGTGTAATATTGTTCTCTCTCTGGAAGTTGGCAAGGGCCATACTTGCATTCTGCAAATCCTGCATAGTAAGAGGAATCTGTGACTCAACAAACTGCAAGGAAGCCTCAGTACTGTTCTTTGCAATTTCAGTAAGCAAATTATTGAAGCTTGCAGCTAGTGCATTAGCATAATCGGTACAGAATTCAGGAGAAGAATCTTCAACCGTGATGCTCAATACATTTGTATCTTTGATTGTCTGCTTCTTGATTGCACCCTTCAAAAGATTAGAACCCATCAATGGAAACTCTAAATCTGAATATCTGACGCCATCCTTGTTCACATACTTGGTAAGGTCAAGGCTATTTAGTGCATCATCAGCAGTTCTTCTACTTGAAAGGAGTTCTGTTTCAGTCTGTATCTTATTTGTAGATGAATTCAGACCCATGAGGTTACTGATGGAACTTGATTCATCGATAGGAGTAACCATAATTGTTACAGTAGACTCATAGATAGGAGTTGCTACCTGAATATATACGAAGGCAACACAACAGAATACCAAGAAGAAACCCAAAACAAGGAATTTTCTTCTAAGAATATAAGAGCCAAGCTGGATAAGATCTATTTCTTCCTCAAATACTGGGCCAACTTTATTTGTATTATTATCCATCACTCGTCTCCATCAATAAATGTTTGGCAACAAGATAGCAAGGCTTGCTGCGACAATACCAATAATACCTGCAGTAAGTGAAACTACAGTTATTGTTGGCTGAAGTTTATTAACAAAGTCATTTCTCTTGATTTCAATTACTGCTTCTGCAGGGATTTCAGCATTATGATCAAGGACATTTCCATAGCGGTCGGTAATTGTGTAATCGTCACTACTCTTTGCAGCTGAGGTAGTACCACCTGCGCGAGCAATGTAGTAGTTTGCAGTCTTTCCTGGAACATAACCATATGTTCCACTTGAGTTGACTGCACCATTGACAGTAACAATATTCTGGCTGAAAGGAATGATGAATCGATCAGAATTCTTTAAAGTTTTCTCACCTTCAAGACTGTTACCGTAGAGAATTTCGGAGAAGTTGATTGGAGTGCTTACACCATCACGGATGAGGTAACAACCTGACAGATCACTGGATGCGGAGAAGTATTCTGTCATTGTTTCAATCATGCTTCTGATGGATTCACCTTCAACAAAGCGATAGAAGAGTGTTACTGTTGACTGGCTCTTGATAGTATTGTTTGTAGTATTGTTTGTTGTTCCAGTGGTGTCTGTAAGTGCACCTTCAACTGTTACAGATCCAAGAAAGATTCTTGAAGGGAATACGTTGATCATATCACCATCGCAAAGAGGGAACTTTGAACCAACGTTGATCTTATACTCACTTCTCTTACCATTTGTGTACCTGACAACACCTATCTTGGCAGTGTCAGCACTTGGAAGAATTCCATGAGCATAAGTAGCTAGGACATTTTCGAGGGTCTCATTACCAGTTATCTGATATGTACCTTCTCTATTTACACTGCCACTGATAGTTATTTCTGGTCCTCTTTTTGCAAATACAACCTTATCACCTGGCTTAAGAAGAGGATCTGTACCATTACCTTCTCTCATTATTTCGTAAAGGTCATATTTCTTGACGCTACCATTTTCACTGTATACAGTTACATTTCTAGTCGATGCAGATTCGGATGCATATGGGACAATAGAAGAAAGTCTGGAAAGACCCCAAGATTCAACAGTTGTGGACTTCTTTGCTTCACCAGATACCTGAACAAGGAAAGCACCTGTGCGTACTATTGAGAGATCTGGATCACCATATGGATAATATCTTAGAACGAGATCCTCAATTTCACTCTTCAGTTCAGCAAATGTCTTGTTCTCAGTTGTAATTGTTCCAAAATTTGGAACTCTCATTGTTTTTCCATGAGGAACAGTTAAAGAAACAGTAACAAGGCCAGATTCATTAACATATGTCAAACTATAAACATCGCCAACTGTAATAGGATAGTTCTTCTCACCAGTAGCCAACAAAATTCTTGATTCGATTGTCTCTCCATCAAGTGTTGCTAAAGAAAGCTCAGACTCTTCAAATCCCAACTGTTCTGTATAGCTTTGTCTATCAATACTCTTTATCTCAAGTTGAGACTCAAGTAGAGCTTCAGCCCTAGCAGAATCAACAACCTGCTGTTGAGCTATTATTGGCAAAATAAATATTGCCAAAATAATAGACATACAAACTAATATTCTCATCTATCTAAAACTCCGCATTTTCGATTTATCTAACAATTTACACAATTAAATAATTCTTTTCAATTAATGTGCTCCAATAGTTAATCTTAAAACATATTTTAAATTATTGAACTACATAACAACTCTTTGATACATTCTTTCTATGAAAGAAAAGAAGACAAATGCTATGAGACTTCTTGACAAGCTGGCTCTTGATTATGAGGTTGTTGAATATGAATTTGATGAAGAGCATCTTGACGCAATTCATGCAAGTGAAAGTGCTGGCCTCGATCCAGAACGAGTATTCAAGACAATTGTAATGAAAGGTGGTTCGAACCAGCTCTATGTCTTTGTAACACCTGCTGAATTCACTGTTTCACTCAAGAAAGCTCGTGACATAACCTCTGAGAAGACTCTTGAACTTCTCAAACTTGACCAGCTATTGAAATATACAGGCTACATAAGAGGAGGCTGTTCACCTCTTGGAATGATCCACCACTACCCTACTTTCATTGAAGAGCTTGCTAAACTTCAGGATGAAATATATGTATCTGCTGGTCAGAGGGGCATGCAAATCAAGATCAAGCCAGAAGATTTACTAATGGCCTGTGATGGTACCTTTGCAGACTTCACTTAATGCTCTGCAACGATATCCAGAATATCTGCAGGGCTGAATGCAGCAAAGCCATCAATCTCTGAGAATGATTCAAATCCAAAGCCATAAGTAACACCACAGAAGTGAACCCCAGCTTCTTTAGCTCCATCCTGGTCATTTTTAGTATCGCCAACCATCAGTGCCTGATCGGGAGTTATACCAAGTTCCTCAACAGCATTCTTTATGCAATCTGTCTTTGTAATGGTCCCTTTCAAATCTGTTCCAAGAACAACATCAAATAAACTTTCAAGTCCTTGTTCTACAATGATTTGTTTTGCAAGGTGCTCAGTTTTGTTAGTGCAGACAGCAGTAAGGTATTTCCTATTTTTCAGTTTCTCAAGAAGCTCCTTCATGCCCTCATATAGATAGAGCATGTGAACCCCTGTTTTTGCATATTCTTCTCTGTATACTTCAACACATTTATCTAGATACTGTTCTTCAGTTCCATAGGTTATTCTGAAGCATTCTCTGAGAGGAGGACCTACAAACTTCTTCATTTGCTTATAGTCATCACAAGGCTCAAAGCCAAGAGCTTTCATTGTATAATTAGCAGTGTGAAAAATTCCTGGAGAGGAGTCGAAAAGGGTTCCATCAAGGTCAAATAGTACTGCTTTTATCATCTTGTATGCTCCTTTAGAAATGGCATGAAGTGCTTGGCAGCAGCACTTATTATAAGTTGCTCATTACCCTGCTCTTCTAATGTGTACTCACCACCGGCTTCTTTGAGAATGACCAACCCTGCTGCCATGTCATAGATATGGAGACCATATTCATAGTACATAGCGCATCTTCCGCTAGCTACATAGCAAAGAGAAACGGCTGCAGAACCAAGAGAGCGGTGATCTGAAACATTCAATATTACAGACATGAACTTTTTCATGTATTCATCCATCCACTCATGATGACGATGTGGTGGAACTAGAAGTGCTAATGATCGCTTAGGATCAGTTTCTTCTGTTACATGGATACTCTTTCCGTTCAGGAAAGCGCCATTGTCTTTTGTTGCTGTAAAGAGCTCATCAAAATATGGGATATAAACAATACCAGCAACGAGCTCTCCTTTAAATTCAAGAGCAACAGAAATAGAGAACAGAGGCATGGCGTGCATGAAGTTAACAGTTCCATCTATTGGATCGATTATCCACCTGTAGTCAGAACCAGCTTTTTCAATTGAACCACCCTCTTCACCCAAGAATGAGTCCTCAGGAAAACGAGAGGAAAGAGAACCTACAAGTAGACTTTCACACTCTCCATCTGCTTGTGTGACATAGTCGTTTGTGTTCTTCACACGCACAAAACGTCTTTCCTCAAGATGGGTACAGAGAAAGCTTCCAGCTTTCAAGACAAGTGTCTTTGCAAACTCAAATCTTGTTGTGAGCCCGTCCATATTACTTCCTTCTTAAAAGTAGCTGGCTCTTGATTACATTTACAATCTTCCAGTCATAGCTTGAGAAGCTAGCTTCTGTAATCAACTCAGAATCAATATTTGTAATCCTCATGTTATCGTCAAGGGAGATAATAAGGCTTGTCCAACTATCGGCATCCCTACTGAGCATTACACCACCAACATTGTTCTTGAGCTCTGTTTTTCTGAGAGTGTCGTATTTTTTCTCAACAGCCAGAACAATAGTCATCTGATAGTCATAGATAGAGAAAATCTTATCCTTTCCATCTTCTTGCTGCTTCTTCCAGCACTGTGTAACTGTTTCAGCAAAGGATTCCAGGACCTCTTCATCAACCTCAGAAAGGAATTTATCGAAAGCCTTGCACTCCCTACCATTAAGCTTTCTCATTATTTCAGTAATGATTGATGGAACACCGATATTATCTAAATCAATCTCGATGAGCTCTAGCGTCTTTTTGACAGGAGTTTTCTCCTCTACAGGAGTTTTCTCCTCAACAGGAGTTT
>JAILRW010000156.1 GCA_024698005.1 Sphaerochaetaceae bacterium
CAAATATCTCTTTGCTCCACAGATTGTAGTTAATGGGAGTCGAGTAGATATCAAAAAGGTGGATAATTTCCAAGGGACAAACAATGATTGCATCAACATTTGCTTGACCACTATTCAAGGGCTGCATAGTGACCTAAATTCCGAAAAGGAGAATGCTCTTACATACGATGACTTTTCCGACCAGCCTGTTGTGTTGATTTCTGACGAGGCACATCACATGAACTCAGCAACCCGCAGAGGTACAGCAGCAACACATGATGATGAGCATACTAAGGACTGGGAATCGACTGTTATGCGAATCTTCAATAATGACAACGGAGAACTCCCCAATGTTCTTTTGGAGTTCACCGCAACAGCAGATCTCACAGACCCAGCGATTGCAAATAAATATGAGAACAAGGTTATATTTGACTATCCTCTGAATAAGTTCCGTGAGGACTTCTATTCAAAAGAAGTTGAATTCATAGAAAGTGATCTGGCTCCGCTTGACCGAGCATTTCAAGCAATGATTTTAAGTCAGTACAAAAGCAAGCTCTTTGCAGATATCAAACAAAACATCAAACCCGTCATCCTGCTCAAATCAAAAACAATAACTGCAAATAAGGAAATATTCATTTCTTTCAAAAATGCTGTATCTGAACTCAACGTAGCGGGTATAGAAAGAATCCGTTCAAGAGCGAAAGATGACATCAAAGTAGCCTTCGACTATTTTGATGCACACGATGTGACAGCAGAAAATCTTATACTTGAGTTAAAAGAAGATTTTTCTGAAGAGCGACTATTACTTGTAGATGGCAACAATATCTCGCCGGAAAAGCAACAGCTACTTAATTCTCTTGAAGATTCATCCAATGGTATTCGTGCTATTTTTGCTGTTGACATGCTCAATGAAGGTTGGGATGTACTCAACCTTTACGATATAGTCCGTTTATATGATACTCGAGATGCTGCCAAAAATAGACCTGGAAAAACAACAATGCAGGAGGCTCAGCTTATTGGCCGTGGTGCTCGCTATATGCCATTCAGAGATCCAAATAATACTGCACTTGACATTGACAAGCGAAAATATGACGGAGATGCGTCAAACCCGCTTCGCGTCATTGAAAAGCTGCATTACCACAGTGCCCATAATCCTCGTTATATTCAGGAATTACATACTGCACTTGTACAAAAGGGTATAATTCCTGATACGAAAAGACCACTAGAACTGTTCCTTAAAGATGATTTCAAGGAGAGCCGTTTATATAAGAAAGGATTAGTATTCGTGAATGAACGAAAAACACTTGCCGAAATGGAGGATGACGGCACAATTGGCAAAGCAATTCTTAGCAAGAATTATAAAGTAATAATGCCTACTGGCAAGATGCGCTCTGGCCTTATCTTTGGAGATACAGCTTCTAGCGATGTTCTGACAAGTATCACCATTGATATCAAACTTGGTGAGTTGGGTAAACATGTTCTCCGTACTGCTCTCAATTGTTTCTCTACCTATAACTTCAATTCTCTAAAAGTGATTTATCCACAACTAAAATCGGTAAAAGAGTTCATTGAAAGTGACAATTATTTGGCAAAACTTTCTGTAAAGGTTAGTGGTAACCAAAACTCTCTTCCAGCATACTCGCAAGAAGACAAACTTTATATTGCTAAGACTGTACTGAAAGATTTGGAACCAGTTTTACGTACAAGAGGTAAAACTTACCGAGGGACCAAAGAATTCAAGCCTTCAATGTTCAATAAAGTATTTAGAGAGAAAATAGTTCTTAATGTTACTGTACCTTCTTCTGGATTACAGGAATTCGGAGAGTCAATGAAGACTCCTAAGAATCCTGCGTATGCTCTTGATTTGTCAAGCGTAAAATGGTATGCCTATAATGACAATTACGGGACATCTGAAGAAAAAGCTTTGGTCAAATACATTGAAGGTAAGATGGATAAATTCGAGGAGAAGTACGATGAGATTTATCTTGTTCGCAATGAAAAGGATTTGAAGATATATGACTTCTCAGAAGGACGTCCTTTCGAGCCAGACTTTGTGTTGTTCCTACGTGTCAAAGGCTCAT
>JAILRW010000005.1 GCA_024698005.1 Sphaerochaetaceae bacterium
AGCTGCAAGATTCAAAAATGTATTGGATCTGCTCTCAATGGCCGGACTTATACACCAGGTTAAATCAAGTACTTGTGAAGGCCTGCCGCTTGGATGTGGAAACAAGAATATCTCCATAAAAACTTTATGTTTTGATACTGGGGTCTATCTGACAAAACAGGGATATGATGCAACGGAAATACTGAGGGCTGTAAATCTTGATTCTATGAATAAGGGTGCAATAGTAGAAATGCAGACTGGACTAGAACTGATAAAGAGTGCCGATAAATATCAGAGTTCAGAGCTCTACCACTGGAAGCGCACAGGGGCAAATGCAGAAGTAGACTATGTAATCCAGAAGAAAGATAAGATTATTCCTATTGAAGTGAAAGCAAACACAACAGGTAAAATGCAAAGCATGGCAGAATATCTGAAAACACTTGATGCTCCTTACGGCATCAGGGTTTCTCTTGAGAACTTCACTTTCTCCACCTGTCAGAAGAAACAGATTTGTGTTGTTCCTGTATATGGAATGAACACCATCAGAATGTCATGACTCCGAAACCGGTTGGAGCAATTGAGTGGGAATGATTGGCAAAAGTTGCACAATAAAAACTTGAAAAGTTGCACAATATCATTATATAGCCAGTGCTTACGTGCTGGCTTTTTTCTTATCTGAATGAAAAATGAATGAAATGTAATATATGAACAGTAATCATATAAATAAAAAAGCAGAAAGAGTATTTAATTTATAGCAAAATCCCATACCATTTTTTGTTTCAAGTAGTTATGCTCTTACAATTTCCACCCTATCCATTCATTCATATCCTTTAGCTTTACATTGGTGAATCAAGATGATATCATTTTGATATCAATAATCTGGAGGTTAACGAATGGAGAAAAAAATCAAACCAGCCAAGGGCATTCCTGTTTTAATTATTCTGATACTCATCATCATTATTTCTATCGGAGGATTTGTGTTCTCAGGGCTCTGCATATCGGAGAACAACGTCACGGTCGGCGTTGCATGCCTCGTTGCAAGCATGCTTCTTATTCTGTGCTCATCAATTAGCTTCGCGGGACTTAAGATAATCAAACCCAACGAGGCAATGGTCCTCTCTCTGTTCGGAAAGTACTATGGAACCATATACGAAGCGGGTTACTTCTTCGTGAACCCGTTCTGCTCACCCATCTACCCCAGAAAACGTGATGAGGAGGTGGCTGCCAAAGAAAAGAAGAACGAAGCGAACAACAAGGTTGAGTTCGTCACCGTCTCCAAGAAGGTCTCTACGAAGCTCACCACATTTGTAAATGGCAACCAGAAGGTCAACGATAAGCTCGGAAACCCCGTTGAGGTTAGCGCTATAGTGGTCTGGAAAGTCGTCAACGCCACACAGGCGGTTATCAACGTGGATAACTACACCGAGTACCTCTCAAGCCAGACAGACTCCACCATAAGGAACGTTGCCCGTCTCTATCCTTACGACCTGATGTCGGATGACGACGAGTCCAATGATGATGCTGATGAGACCACTCTCCGTGGCTCTGCCACCAAGGTGGCTGAGGAGATGAAGATGGAGCTGGCTCATAGGGTAGAGAACGCCGGAATAGAGATTGTGGAGGTCAGGTTGAACCAGATAGCCTATGCTACCGAGATTGCAGCGGCAATGCTCCAGAAGCAGCAGGCTGTGGCCATAATCGCCGCAAGGAAGAAGATAGTAGAAGGGGCTGTCTCAATGGTGGAGATGGCGCTGGACAAGCTTAAGGCCGATGGTGTTGTGGACCTTGATGAAGAAAGAAAGGCCCAGATGGTGTCCAATCTCCTGGTTGTGCTCTGTGGCAGCAAAGAGGCCAACCCAGTGCTCAACACGGGCTCTATCTACTGACGCATGGAAGGAAAAACACCGAAAAAACAGATTCCGCTCAGGCTTTCCGAGAGCCTCTTCAACGAGCTCTCAAGCTGGGCGGAGGATGATTTCAGAAGTTTGAATTCACAGATAGAATATCTACTCACAGAGGCCGTCAGATCCAGAAGGAAGAAACGTTTCAAGGATGAACAGCTCTGAAAGACTCTGTTCGTGTTACGCCACGCCATAGGCATTCAGATGCTTTGGTGATTCACTTACTGGGAACTATCAACTGATAATGATTGGCAAATATACATAATCAGTGTTTTTTTGTTTGTCTTTAGCTCCATGTCTATGATATGCACAATATAGAGGTGAAGTTAAGTCAGGCTCAGGAAGATGCAGGAGCAAAAACACTGAAGAAACTGAGAGACAAAATTATACGGTCAGGAAAGAGGGAACCAGCTTGTCTCATTGTCCTTACAGCAACAGGCTTTGCCCATAAGCGTGAAGATGGTGTCTTCTCAATTCCGATTGGCTGCATGAGACCATAGAGTGGGAATGAAGACAAAAAAATTGATAATAGCTAGAAAAATAGCTATAAATTGATTATGAACAAAAACACTACGGAAATTGTTTCTGTGACGGAAGCAAGTCAGAATAAACCGAAAGAATCACCTGTTCTTGATATGACTGATGATGAAAAAATAGATTTTGTTGCGGCCAGAATACTCAAAAGATACCACAAAGCCTTCGAGGAACTGGCCAAATGTTAAACTCCTGCACCAGCTAACGGGCACACAGGCTTGATTATCTTGTCCCTGCTTTAAATGTACGGTATAATGTACATGTTGAGGTGCTAATGTATAATACTAATGTTACATCATTCAGAAAAAACTTGTTTAATCTCTTGGAACAGACAATTAAATACAATGAGGTGCTCAATATAAGCACCAAAGAAGAAAATGCTATACTGCTTAGCGAAGAAGAATTCAACGGGCTTCTGGCTACCGCAGAAATCATGTCAAACCCTCCATTGTACGAAAAGATAAAAAAGGGAATGGAAGAGGATATAGAAGAGTGCGTTGCTGAAAACGGAGCTCAGTGAACTAACCCCCATTTGTTGGAGCAAATCCAACAAGGGGGTTGGATATGGTACGTTTTTCTTGACAGATAGTTAAGAGAATACTGTTAATGGTTACAGAGGAAGAACGATGCCACGAAGAGTATTTGACAAGGATTTCAAGGTCGCTGCTGTAAAATTGATCTTGGAGGATGAAATGGATGTCAAGACTGTCTCACAGCAGCTGGATATCCACGCCAACAGTCTTTACCGATGGGTCTCCGAGTACGAGAAATACGGAAAGGAGGCTTTTCCTGGAAATGGGACAAGAATCTATGACTACCAGGCTGAGATCCACAGGCTGAACAGAAGGAACAGAGAACTGGAAGAGGAACTTGACCTGCTAAAAAAATTCCGGGTCTTCTTGAAGAAAAAAAGCAAGTGAGATATTTTTTGTTACTTAATAAGCCTTATAATGAACGTCTTTTCCACCCTATGTTGATTTACCAAATTTGTCATTATGTATACTTAAGATATTGAATACTCAAAATAATATTTCTTTGGGAAATGTTTTATTTTATATTGATTTAGTCTCATTGCTATTGTTTAAAAACTCGAAATTCTGCTAACTGTTTCCAACAACTCATGTTATTCTTCAACTAATAGGAGAGAAAAAATGAAGAAGATTTTCCTTATTCTACTTATTGCACTTATCACAGTTAGTGCACTTTTCGCTGGTGGTTCAGCAGAAACTCAGAAAAAGAGTGATATCAAGGTAGCACTCATCGTTTCTTCAACAATTGACGATAAGGGCTGGTGTCAGGCAATGCACGATGGTATCCAGCAGGCCATGAAGGAACTTCCTCAGGGCAAGGTTGCTGATTACAAGGCTGTCGAGAACACACAGCCAGCAGACACAATGACTGCCATCAGAACCTATGTAAACCTTGGCTACAACATCATCATCGTACACGGTTCTCAGTATCGTGCTCAGGTTGAAGAAGCATCCAAGGAGTTCCCAGAAGTCATGTTTGCTTTCGGTACAACAACTGATGTTATTGGACCAAACGTATTCAGTTACATGCCACAGTCTGAAGAAACAGGCTACCTCTCTGGTATGATTGCAGGCTACACAACAAAGAAGAATCACGTTGGTCTTGTAGGCCCTATCGATGGTGGTGACTCTGCTAGATATAACAGAGGCTTCGTACTTGGTGTACAGGCTGTAAATCCAAATGCAAAGATCGATGTTACCCACATTGGTAGCTTCGGTGATACTGTAAAGTCTGGCGAATTTGCTCAGAACCTTATCCAGGGTGGTTGTGACGTTCTCACCGGTTCTTCACAGCAGGCACTCGGTGCTCTCAGAGCAGTTGCTGACTACAAGGACAAAGATATCTGGTGGGTTGGACAGGATCTTGCTCAGCTCTACATCCCAGAAGGCTACAAGGCAATTGCTGCGTCTGCTTACAACTACAAGGCAGTTCTTATTGGTCTCGTAGAGAACTTTGACAATGGCAAGCTCGGTGGCGAAGTTATCCCAATGAACTTCTCCAACGGTGGCTTCACTTGGGGCTGGAACGATTCCAATCCTAAGGCAACAGCTGAGATCAAGGAAAAGGTCAATGCTAAGCTTGAAGAGTTCAAGAAGGCTCCTGAACTCGTAGCAGATTGGTCCAAGGTCGACTATACTAAGCTTTAATTAACTATTAATTTTAGGCCGGTCTCTATATCTGAGACCGGCTATTTTTAAATTACGCTATAGGATTTCTAATGGGTAAATTCAATGAAATTAAGGAACTCAGGCTTGAGAATATTGTAAAAAGATTCCCTGGAGTTCTTGCAACTGATCATGTATCACTTACTGTTGGTGAACATGAAATCCTTGCTCTTGTCGGTGAAAATGGAGCAGGAAAAACAACACTCATGAACGTTATTATGGGACTCTACCAACAGGATGAAGGTTCCATGTTCATAAATGGAGAAGAAGTACACTTCCGCTCCCCTAACGATGCTTTTGACTGTGGTATTGGTATGGTACACCAGCAGTACATGCTAGTTCCTAACATGACAGTACTTGAAAACATCGCCCTTGGCATGAAGGACTGTCAGAAAAAGGTCAAAGTAGACCTTGATTCTGTTAGAGCAAAAGTCAATGAAATATCAACAAAGTACGGACTCAAAGTAGACCCGGATGCATATATCTGGCAGCTTGCAGTTGGCGAACAGCAGAGAGTCGAACTTGTAAAGACCCTTTGTCTGGGTGCTAAGTTCTTGATTCTTGACGAGCCAACTAGTGCACTTACTCCTCAGGAGACCGATGAACTCATCTCCCTCCTTTCCAGAATGGCAAAAGAGCTTTCGATTATCTTCATAAGCCACAAGCTCAATGAGGTAAAAGCTCTCTCCCAAAAGGTATGTATTCTTCGCCATGGCGCTGTTGTATTCCAGGGCAACACCAAGGATTACACACCAAAGGAAATTGCTGCACTCATGACAGGTCATGAAGTTGAAACAAGCGCAAACACAGAAGAGCCTTGCAACGGCAATATTGCTGTAGATATCAAGGATCTTTGTGTAAAGAGCGACAGAGGCTTCTTGGCCCTCGATCACTTCAACCTTGAAATCAAAGAAGGCGAAATCGTTGGCCTTGCTGGTGTTTCTGGCAATGGACAGAGAGAACTTGCCGAGTCTATGAATGGCCTAAGAAAGGTCGAAAGCGGTTCTATCAACTTCTACGGAACAGAGATTTCCAACCTTACTCCTAGACAAATCATTGACCTTGGTATGGGCTACATTCCAGAAGAGAGAAACATTGAAGGCATTGTTCCATCAATGTCCATCAAGGAAAACATAATTCTCAAGGACAATGAAACTGAAAAGTTCTCGAAGAACCATATTCTTAAGAACAAAGAAATTGAGAAGTATACTGACGAGATGAGAGAGAAGTTTGATATTCGCTCACCTCATATGCATATTGCGGCAGGTTCACTTTCCGGTGGTAATATCCAGAAGGTAATCCTTGCTCGTGAAATTGATAGAAATCCAAAATTCCTAGTCTGTGTCTACCCTATCAGAGGTCTTGATATGGGAGCTGCAGAATTCATTCACAAGCAGCTTCTAGCGCTCAGAAAGAAAGGTGTTGGAATCCTCTTGATAAGTGAAGAGCTCGAAGAGATTATGAACCTCTCAGATCGTATTGCTGTAATCTGCAAAGGTCAGAATCAGAAGGTACTCATGAGAGATGAAGCAAGCACTTCAAAGCTTGGAATTCTGATGGCAGGAGTAAAAGATGAATAATTACAAACTCTGGTATAAAGTTGCAGTTGTTCTGACTGCTATAATTGTTGCTCTTCTAGTTGGTTCACTTATTATTCTCGCCGTTGGTGGAAATGTAATCTCAACCTACTGGATTATTCTTTCGATGCCATTCAAGAATTTTAGGAGTATCTGTGAAGTCCTCACAAGAATGATACCTCTTATGATAATTGCACTTGGTATCTGTGTTTCTTCACGCTGTGGTATAAACAATATTGGTGCAGAAGGACAGATGTACATGGGCGTTGTTGCTTCTTGTACAGTAGCTTTAATGTGTGGAGGGATGCCAAGATTGATAGCTATTCCTCTCTGCATTCTATCTGCTGCTATTGCAGGAGGCCTTTATGGTTTCATTCCAGGTTTCCTTAAGGCGAAACTGGAAGTATCAGAACTGCTATCAACGGTCATGCTCAACTACGTAGCAACACAGTTCTATCTCTTCTGTATCAGAATTCCTCTTCTTGATCCAAACGAAAAGACTGGTACTCCTATGAGTGCTCGTCTTCCAGACAGTGCAACACTTCATAAGTTTGTTAGAGGAACATCTCTGCATGAAGGTATAATCCTTGCAATCATACTATCTATCGTCATATATATTCTACTCTTTAAAACTAGCTGGGGATATAAGATGAGAGCTGCAGGAGCATCCAGCAGAGCTGCTAGATATGGTGGTATCAACGTACCAAAGTATTTAATAATTGCAATGGTTATTTCAGGTAGTTGTGCAGGTATGGCCGGCGCTGTCGAGTTGATGGGTGTTCAGGGCAGAGCTATGAGTGGAATTACCTCAGGATATGGTTTTTCTGGTATTGTAGTAGCTCTGTTTGGTGCACTTCACCCTATCCTGGTAATCCCTGCTGCCTTCTGTTTTGGCATTCTGCTATATAGCCAGGTAAACCTTCAGATTTTAACCGCTGTACCACCTAATCTAGTACAGACACTTCAGGGTGCAATTATCTTGATAATCGTTTCTGTCCAGATGGTAATCAACAACCCATATACTGAAGATCGCTTCAGGAGGAAATTCTTCTCCAGCGTTAAGAAGGAGGCAAAATAATGTTTGTAGATATCATGATCAATACAATGACACTTACTGTACGTTTTGCTGTTGCACTCCTTATCGCTTCTCTTGGTGAGATGTATAACCAGAAAGCTGGCATATTCAATCTTGGATGTGAAGGTATCATGAGTATGGGAGCTTTCCTTGGAATGCTTGTTCCTTTCATGATCGGAGGAGCAGATCAGGTTCCTGGTTATGTAAATATTCTGGGTCTTATCACTGGTACACTTTGTGGTGCCCTATTGGGACTAATATTCGGTATAGTAGTAATTACCTTCCGTGCTCCTCAGGGAATTGCAGGTATAGGAATGCAGATGTTTGGCGTAGGACTTGCGGGGACCTTCTTCCGTTCATACATTGGAGGCTCTCAGTCAATCACAGGTATCAATGCATCAGCTATTCCTGTAATTTCAAAGATTCCTATCATTGGCGAAATACTCTTCACTCACAATGCAGTTGTTTACTTCGCTTACCTCATGATTCCAGTATGTTACTACATCATGTACAAGACTCCATGGGGTCTTCACGTCAGAGCGGTTGGAACACACCCACGTGCTGCCGACTCTCTTGGTATCAACGTAAACAAGGTAAGATATCAGTCCCTCGCTGTAGGCGGTGCAATGGCTGGCTTTGCTGGTGCATTCCTCACACTCTGTCAAGCCAAGATGTTCACAGCTGACATCATCGGAGGTAGAGGCTTTATTGCAGTTGCCCTCGTATACTTTGGACAGTGGCACCCTATCAAGATCTTCCTTGGAGCACTGCTATTTACCTTTGCTCAGTCACTCCAGACCCAGATCCAGATCTTTGTTCCTCAGTTCCAGTACTATGAATTTTTGACTATGCTCCCATACCTTCTGGTAATTGTCGTACTCGCTTTCAACAGAAAGTCCAACAAGTTTGGCCCTGCTTCTCTTGGCAAGCCATTTAACAGAGAGATGAGAGTCTGACGGATTAATTTACAAAGAAACAAGCCCTTCAATTTTGATTCAAGTTGAAGGGCTTTTTATATGAATGATTAGAGAACAAGAGAAAGCTTCTCATAATTATATTTCTTGGTCTGGCTCATTATTGTGAATAGATCGATAAAATACCAGATTCCTAGAGTTAGCCAGCCTAGCAATAGTTTTGCAATACCAGAACCTACCTTTTCTAGCATGAAACGATCTACAGCTAATCCTCCTAGAAAAAAGCTAATAAAGAACATCGTTGTTGCATTCTTTAATTCAACGGAAGCTATGACAACAAAACGTGAATCATCCGAATTGATCATTCTTTCTCTGATCATAGGAATCTTGTCAGATGGAAGATTCTTTGCATTTGCAATTATGAATGAATCAACTTTATTTATATCCATTTATCCCTCACCTACTGTAATGATGCTATACTCTTTGAAATAATATCAAACTGATAACATCATGTTTGAAGATTAATATAATCAAATAATGAGATACTGGCTCTTAGGTAAGAATTACCTACTTGAAATTCCAAAACCCTGTACCAGTTTCAGGATCAAACTTCTTCCCAATCTCACCACCAACTACTAAACGAAGCTCAATTTCTGCTGTGTAAAGTACTGTGATTGATTTCATATGTCCTGCAGATACTTTGTGCTCGCCATTCTCTTTATATGAGAATAGAGCGTGTGTATGGTGACAAAGCTCACCGCTCTCATCAGTAACAACATTACCATTAAGAGAAATAAGCTCCAACATCCCAGAAATGCAAGAAGTCTCGAACTCCCCTCTTTCTGGAATGAATGTCTGAATTTCAGCATTTGAACAACCACCAATTCCTGAGAAAATGGCAGACTTAATGTGTTCTGAATTACAGATACCTAAAATGCTAGAGATAATCTCATCACCCTTATCTAGGCGAATATATACAGTTGAACCAAATTTTCTATAATCCATATAAACCTCATCAAATATAGTAAAGCATTCTGCATGTTTGAAATTAAACTATTTGAACTTACAAAACAAAAAGCAGCCTTTTTAGACTGCTTTTATGTTGTGCGGATGACTGGACTTGAACCAGCATAGCCTTTCGACCACTAGCACCTCAAGCTAGCGTGTCTACCAATTCCACCACATCCGCAAATTTGGTATTTATTGCCATCAGCAACGTGTCTAAACATAGAACAAAGAGGATTTTTCGTCAATATGAAATGAAAAAAAACTTAAATTGCTGATGGCTATTTAAATTAGAAAAGACGAGCCTTGCAGCTTTTTGCCTCTTCATATGCTTCTTTCTGCCAAACAGAAGATTGTACTTCACCAATATGAGCCTTCTTAAGGAGGAACATACAGAGTCTTGACTGGCCGATACCTCCGCCAATTGTCTGAGGGAACTCATCATTAAGAAGTCTCTTGTGCCAATAAAGCTCCTTTCTTTCCATACAGCCTCTTTTCTCAAGCTGAGAGATAAGAACTTCTTTGTTTACTCTGATACCCATACTGGAAAGTTCAAGGGAGTTCTGTCTTACGTGATCCCAAACGATGATATCACCATTGAGACCATGATAGCCATTCTCGCTCTCTGTTGACCAGTCATCATAGTCAGGAGCTCTACCACCGTGTGGCTTTCCATTAGAGAGATCACCACCAATACCAATCAAGAAGATTGCACCATACTTTTTAGCAAGTCTCTTCTCTCTCTCTTCTGGTGTAAGATCTGGCATGAGCTTTTCTGCCTCTTCTGTGTGGATGAAAGTAATCTCTTCTGGAAGACAAGGCTCAAGGTTTTCGTAAGTTTCATGGATAAGGAACTCGGTTCTTCTGATAGCTGAGTAAATCTTTCTAACAACCTTCTTCAAAAACTCGAGATTTCTCTCCCCTTCCTTCATTACTCTTTCCCAGTCCCACTGGTCAACATAGATAGAATGGATTGCATCGATATCATCATCTGGACGCAGTGCATTCATGTCAGTATAGAGGCCATAACCCGGATTGAAACCCAAATCAGCAAGTTCCATTCTCTTCCATTTTGCAAGAGACTGAACGATCTCCATTTTTGCTTCATTCATATTTCCCAGTGGAAAAGAGACAGGTCTTTCGACACCATTAAGGTCATCATTTAAACCACTACCACTCTTTACAAAAAGTGGACTTGTAACCCTACTGAGCTGAAGAGAACCACTAAGTTCTCTCTGAAAAGTATCCTTAACCAGTTTAATAGCCCTTTCTGTTTCTCTGTTTGAGAGAAGTGGACTGTAACCCTCTGGGAAATATTTCATTGGTATTCTCCTTAATGTGGCAAAACCACTACAAAGATGATAATATAACAAATAGTAAATTAAATACTAGTAGAGGTATTTACATGAAAAGTAATGGTTTTTTTGCTGAATTCAAAAAATTCATCTCACGTGGCAATGTCCTTGATATGGCTGTTGGTGTCGTTATTGGCGGTGCCTTTACAGCAATTGTCAACACTCTTGTAAAGGACATAATTAATCCAATCATTGGTCTTATTACTGGTGGAACTGATTTCGCAGATCTCAAGATCATTCTTAAACCAGCAGTTGGGGAAACACCAGAGCTAGCTATAAGATATGGCCTTTTCATCAACGCAGTAATCAATTTCCTTCTTGTTGCCCTTGTTCTTTTCATTATCATTCGCAACTTCAACAAGATGAAAGAGCTTGCTCAGGCCAAGAAGAAGGCTGAGGAAGATGCTGAAAAAGCTCAGCAGGCAGCAAAGCCTGTTGAAAAGCCAGCCGATATCGTTCTTCTTGAAGAAATCAGAGATCTTCTCAAGAAGTAATTAAATCAGCTTTTACTATTTGAGTCTGTACTTTTGTACAGACTTTTTTTTGCAAAAAAAATGGTCTGGAAAGACCAGACCACAAAATCAAATATATTAGATTAAATTCTATAGTAGACAGTATTCATAACTTCCACACTCTTCTCTTCATCAAAGAGTAAGGAAATCAAAGCAAAGCCCATCTCCCAGGCCCAGCCGGCAGCTTTTGCTGTAACGATATTCCCATCTACAACAACACCTTCATCAGAGAACTTGAAACCAGGGAATTCCTTGCCCCATCCTGGATAACAAGTTGCATTCTTGCCATCAAGAAGGCCACAAGGGCCTAGAACAACAGCAGGAGCAGCACAGATAGCAGCAACCAACTTATTCTCTTCATTCTGCTTCTTAATGAGCTCACAGACCTTCTCATTAGCCTTGAGGTTGGTACTGCCTGGAATTCCACCAGGAAGATAAATAAGATCAAATTCTCCTTCAAGTTCGTCAATTGTTATATCTGTATCAACTGATACATTATGGGCAGATTTAACAATCTTCCCTGTAACACCACAGGTTGTCACATCTACACCAGCACGAGATAGAGCATCCATAGGGGTAATTGCCTCAACTTCTTCAAAACCATCAGCCAGTAAGAACAAAGCTTTTTTCATGTCAGAGCACCTCCATTATTCCATTTTTTCTTACTTTTCTAAGCATATCTGCAGAATGGAGCATGATTCTTTCTGTTTCTTCCCAACCGATACAAGCATCAGTAACAGAAACACCGTACTTCAGCTCACTCTTAGGACAATCAATTGACTGATTTCCTTCGTTGAGGTTGCTTTCAAGCATGAAACCCTTGATTGATTTTTCTCCATATGCAACTTGATCAATTACACTTCTCAGAACCCTCTTCTGCCTTGAGAAATCCTTTCTACTGTTAGAATGGGAACAGTCGATGATAATTGCAGGATTAAGTGAATTCTTCTCAAGCAACTTGCGAGCACTTTCTACATCATCCTCATAGTAATTAGGAACAAGACCACCACGCAAAATCAAATGGCCACAGTCATTACCACTTGTTCTGAATACAGAGGATTTTCCTTCTTTGTTGATACCAATGAAGGAAGCTGGAGCAGCTGCACTCTTTATTGCATTTATTGCATTAGTAAGCTCACCGGAAGTTGAATTCTTGAAACCTACAGGAACGGAAAGACCAGAAGCAAGATTTCTATGAGTCTGGCTTTCAGTAGTTCTCGCACCAATTGAGGACCAGCTCATAAGCTCGTCGATGTACTGTGGGATAATTGGATCGAGAACTTCACAGCCAAGAGGCAACCCCTTTTCAGAGATATCGATAAGTAATTTTCTTGCGACCTCAAGTCCCTTCTCTATGTTGTAGCTGCCATTGAGATCTGGATCAAGAATCAATCCCTTCCAGCCTACTGTTGTCCTTGGCTTTTCAAAATAGGTCCTCATGATAACAAAAAAGACATCTGAGACCTTCTCGCTAAGTTCCTTGAGTTTATCTGCATATTCTAGAGCAGCCTTGGAATCATGAATGGAACAAGGGCCAACAATTGCAAGTAATCTATTATCTTTTCCGTTGAGAATATTAGAAATAGTTCTTCTATACTCTGAGATTTTTTCTGTCAGAAACTTATTGATTGGAAATTTATTTGCAAGTTCTGCTGGAGACTCAAGTGAGTCAATTCCAACAATTCTTACATCCTGTGATGGAATAGTATTTATCATGCAAAAAAATATAGCACAGTGTTTTTCTTTTTAGAACAAGACACTGTGCCATAATAAATAATTTTCTGATTAATCAAACAGCATTTGAAGAACCGTTGTCATCTCCATTATCACCATTTTTATTCTTGCCCTGGTAGAGGAATCGCTTGATTTTCTGTGTAGCAGTTCTCTGGAATGGCTCCTTCTGGAAACGAACTGAGGAGAGTCTGTTCTGGGCAGAAAGCTCCTTGTTGATTTTGCTCTTGAGCTCATCAACATATTTTTTTGCCTCGATTTCAGCATCCTGAATACTCATCTTCAACTTTTTTGCCATAAGCTCGATATCAATCTTGATAAGGCCGACCAGAGTATTATTTTCGTCATCTATTACCAGAGACTCCTGAACAAATTCCATATTATTGATGACTGATTCAATTGCCTCAGGATAGATATTCTCACCACCAGGACCTAGAATCATTGTCTTGCATCTACCCTTGAGACCAAGAACTCCATCCTTGTCTACAAATGCCAGATCGCCAGTCTTGAAGTAACCATCTTCTGTAAAGGCTTCCTTATTGAGTTCATCATTGTTGTAATAGCCCTTCATTACCTGAGGACCCTTTACAGCAAGCTCTCCAACTCCAGCAGAGTTTTTATCCAGCAGCTTGTATTCTGTATATGGACAAATCTTGCCAATACAGCCTGTCTTGTGCTTACGAGGCTGGCAGCCTGCAAGCAGAGGACTTGTTTCTGTAAGGCCATATCCATGGGAAACAGGGAAGGTAGTTCTATCGAGGAACTTATCAACTTCAGGATCAAGAGGTGCGCCACCTATTCCAAAGAACTTCAATCTGCCACCAAATGTATCTTCGAGCTTGTGACCGATTGCTCTTGACACAAAGTTTCCAATAATTGGCATATTATAGAACTTCTCAAGCTTACCACCATTGGTGATAAGAGGAGCAATTGAAGACTTGTACACCTTCTCCATGATAAGAGGAACAGTGAGCATAACATGAGGTCTTACTTTCTTCAGTGCTGGAATCAGAACAGATACAGCAGCTGGACGGCCAAGGAAATAGATATGCATACCATTGAGCATAGTAACAAGTTGTCCAATAGAGAACTCATAGACATGGCTCATTGGCAAGATAGAAAGGACATTCTCACCTGGATTTAGTGAAACATACATAGTACTTGCCTGGTCTGCACAGCAAAGAATATTTTTGTGTGTAAGCTGTACACCTTTTGAATTTCCTGTAGTGCCAGAGGTGTAGATGATCGATGCAATATCATCCTCAAGAACAGGAGGAACCATATCGGCTTCATAATAGGTATCCAGAGTATCTATCTCCTTCTCCCCTTTGATGTGATGAAGATTCTCAAGAGTGAACTTTTCATATCCTGAAAGATCCATATGTTCTGAAAGAGCTGTCAGGAATTTCTTCTGGGCACAAATACCTTTTGCTCCGGAATCCTTTAATGCAAATTCTGTTTCTTTAGCAGTAAAGCCAGGAAGGATAGGAACAGCTATTGCACCCATTGTGGTTATAGCAAGATACATGATCATCCACTCTGGACAGGAGTCACCCCAAATGGCAATCTTATCACCCTTCCATAAACCTATCGAAAGAAGATAGGAACGAACAATGCCGACCTTGTCACCAAG
>JAILRW010000017.1 GCA_024698005.1 Sphaerochaetaceae bacterium
TGGGATATCACCCTGCTCATCACCATAGCCTGTGTAGGTAGTTCTATCAGAAAGGAGGTCGAGCTTCTTCTTCATGGCATCGACAAGGACCTTAGGAAGGGCTTCAGTTGTGTTACCGATTCCAAGTCTCATGACCTTTACGCCAGGATTCTTCTCCTGCCATACCTTTGTTCTTCTGGCAACCTCAGGAAAGAGGTAGCCTGCTGCAAGCTTTGAAAAGTTGGTATTGATCTTTGCCATTAGATTTCTCCTCTCTTGATAGCATCAAAAATCTTGTCTGTAGATTCAATGAGTGTAGCTCTGTGCTCTTCCTTTTCAAGTGGACACATTGGGAGACGGAAGATCTCCTGGCAGTGGCCATAGTGAGCAAGAGCTGTCTTGATTGGGATTGGGTTGGTTTCAATGAAACAAGTCTTGAAGAATTCAGCAAAGTATGTCTGAATTCTTTCAGCTGTCTCAAAATCCCCTGCCATTGCAGAGTGGACCATATGGACCATTTCCTTAGGGAAGAGGTTGGAAGCAACGGAGATTACACCGTGGCCGCCAAGCTTTACAAGGTCAAGAGCAAGATTGTCGTCTCCAGAGAGAACTGAGAAGGTCTTGTGGCAGCGATTGATTACATCCTCCATCTGTGAGAGGTTTCCACTTGCTTCCTTTACAGCAACAATGTTGCTGCAATCATTTGCAAGCTTCAAAAGTGTGTCTGTTTCAAGATTTACACCAGTTCTTCCCTTGATATTGTAAAGAACACATGGAACAGAAACAGAATCTGCAACTGCTCTGAAGTGCTTATAAAGTCCAAGCTGATTTGGCTTGTTGTAGTATGGGTTTACGAGCAATACTGCATCTACACCTGCATCCTGAGCATGCTGGCTAAGGCGGATAGCTTCGTTGGTTGCATTGGAGCCGGTACCTGCAATTACAGGAACTCTACCCTTTGCAAAGCGAATTGTTTCTGCAATTACTCTATCGTGTTCCTCATGTGAAAGACATGGGGATTCGCCTGTAGTTCCACATGGGACAAGGCCATCGATACCGCTTTCGATCTGGAAGTTCACAAGGCGCTCGAGCGCTGCATAGTCAACTGTACCGTATTCGGTGAATGGTGTTATGAGTGCTGTATATACACCTTTGAATAGATGATCTGACATAAAAATTCTCCAATATTATTTATTACGGGTGGTAGAGTAGCAGATAGCAACATTTTTGTCTATATTTTAACAAAATGTTTTTATCTTAACACTATTTCCTCTTGTTTCTTTTCTTATCGCGCTCCTGGCTCTGCTTCAAGAAATCTGCAAAAGTGCCACCAGATGAAGATGAGGAGCCCTTGGCTTCCCAGGTATCACGCATAGGAGTTGTGAACCTTCTATCGTCCCTTCCTTCTATGCTGTTTCTCCTCAGAGCCTTCTTGCTTTCTCGAACAACCTCAATCTTGGTCTCGTAGATTGCCTTTGGAACCTTTACACCAGGTTTCTTGAGTGAAATCTTTACCTTTCCATCTGCTGTATAGGTTGGCAGCTTCTTTTCAGCAAGCGCTCCAGTTGAAACACGTACCTTTACTTCCTTCTCTTCATAGGAGCAGGAGAGACGTTGACAGATATAATGGACTGCACCAGTTTGGTCAACAGCTCTCATCATCTGTCCCTGACAATATGGACAAACTTTTGCATCTTTGAAGATTGGAGCGAAGACTTTGCCAGAGGTTTCGACCTCATGCACAAGCTTTCTGGCCATATCCTTGATATCTTTAATGAACAGTGCTGGATCAGAAACACCACGGGAAATGTCATCGAGACGTGACTCCCACTTTCCTGTGAGTTCTGGGGACTGAAGTACATCTGGAGCAAGGCGTACAACTTCCCTGCCCTTTGGGGTTGGAACAAAGTACTTCCCTTCTCTTTCGACATAGTGGTTCTGGACAAGCTTCTCGATCATATCAGCACGGGTTGCTGGAGTTCCAAGACCACCTGAGAGGTGTCCCTTGAGTTCAGCATCATCTACAAATCTACCTGCATGCTCCATAGCAGAAAGGAGAGTTGCATCTGTATACCTTTCAGGTGGGGTTGTAGCGTTTTCCCTGACCTTTATTCCTTCAACAGTAACTTCATCCCCTTCCTTGAGTCTCAATAGTGCAAAGCTATTATCACTATCATCGATAATTGCTGCAGCACTTCTTGTTCCAAGAGCAACTGATACACTTCTCCAGCCTTGCTTGACAGCAAGTGTGAGTCTTGTCTTGAAGAGGTTTCCATCCACGTCGATCACTGCAGTAGTAGTCTTATATTTATAGGAAGGAGAAAGTACTTCCAAGAATCTCATTGCAATTAGCTTCCAGAGCTTTGCTTCATCTTGTGATAATGCTGAAACATTTACCTTCTGCTCAGTTGGGATAATTGCATGGTGG
>JAILRW010000054.1 GCA_024698005.1 Sphaerochaetaceae bacterium
CCAAAAAATCCATTATCCTCTTGAAGATCTGCGATATGAGAAGAGCCGACCATGTAACCACAATCAAAGCCAATGCAAAGAGCATCCGAAAAGCATTTATGCTCGTATTTTGGTGCGTCATGATGTAGAGGGCTTGCAACCTCAAGATCTGGGTAGTGCTGTTTCAAAAATTCGAAATTATCCTTTTCGAAAGGTGAAACTGTGTCAATTGCCAAAAGTGAAACATTGAAACCATATTTAAGCAAAGTTTTTGCCAGCGTTACAGGTCTGACGGTTGCCTGGAAATCAATAGCAATGCGTTGCCTCTCTAGGTATGCTGCGGTATCTCTGAGCTCCTTTTCGGCCTTTCTCTTCATTTCTGTAGTGTCAAAGATTATCTTTCTACCACTGATTTCAGAAAGAATTGAATTGAATTTCTTGTAAAACGCTTCAAGCAAATCAGGATCATAGCAGGGTAGGAAAGGGAGGTAAGGAATATTAAGTTCTTCTTGCTGTTTCTTGGCACTTTGAAGACATCTAGGGGACAGAACAAGATTTAGTTTTGAGGCACCCATCTCGAGAAATGTGTCAAAATCCTTTGAATCTGGCAGAGATCTGTATTCTATTTCGTGAAGTTTCAGAAGTTCATATATTTCACTGTCTTTATCTAGAACATTGTTGTTCCCAATGAAGTTTATCTGATTAATCTTTTGCCTTCCTTCGAGCATGCTATATATGTTAGTGAATAGGGTTACTCCTGGAGGGTTCTTGGTATCAAGCTGTATAGGATTCATATGGCAGAATCTGAACTTGATATCAGGATATTTTCTATGAAGTTCCTTCCCAAGTGCTTCATAGTCAGTTCCGAGGAAATCATCTATGCATCCACCAAAGAAGAGAAAGCATCTTGGCCTTTTATCAAGTACTTCAAGAAGCTCATCTACCGCAGGGACTATCTGCTTCTCATAAGATCCAGATACAATCTCTTCCTCTGTCAAAAAGAGGTATGAAACCTTGTCCTTTATACCATTTTGATAGGCTCCTAGCGAGCTATGACGACCACATGCTGCTGGTGTATAAAAAAGCATATATACATCAGGGACCAGGCCTGCCATTCTTACAAGCCCCCAGCCTCCATGTGCTGGAGATTCATAGTGCAAGGTTTTAGGGAAGGCAGCGCAAGAACACTTCATGAGAATTCGTCCTCCTCTTCTGTTTCTTCTTCGTTGTCAATAGTTAGTTCAATGATTTTTTTAGCAAGCGCAATGTATTTCTTTGCCTGTTCGGAATCAGGCAGTGCTTCTATCACTGTCATTCCTTGATTTTCAGCAATCTGTACGGCAGGATCACGAGGAATAAATGAAACCACTTCTGTTCCTATTTCTCCTGCTACTTTGTTTACAAGTTCAATCTCGTTTTCGACTTTTCTTTCGTTCAGTATTAAACCAGAACATCTCGCATATCCCCTGTCTTTGAAATTATCAATTGCATGAACAATATTTGAGGCAGCATAGAGAGCCATCATCTCGCCAGAAGTGACAATGAAGACATCTCTTGCGTAACCATTTCTGATTGGCATGGCAAAGCCCCCACAGACAACATCTCCAAGAACATCGTATATGATTACGTCTGGTCTATATTTTTGCTTTGCCCCTAGCTCGTCAAGCTTTTCAAAGGCTGTTATGATTCCTCGTCCTGCACAGCCAATTCCTGGAGTAGGTCCACCAGCTTCAACACAAAGAACTCCATTAAATCCTTCAAAAACTATGTCCTCTAATGTAATGGGGTCATTCCCTTTTTCTCTTATTTTGTCTAGTACAGTAGGAATCCTGATACCTTTCATTAGGTTCTTTACAGAATCACTCTTTGGATCGCATCCAATCTGCATTACCTTGTATCCAAGAATGCTTAGTGCTGCTGATAAGTTGCTCGCGGTCGTTGATTTACCAATTCCACCCTTTCCATAAATAGCGATATTTCTCAAATGATACCCTCTTTTTTAGTTAGCAATGTCTAACTTATTGATTAATTTATTAGTAAAATGATAAAGATACAAGTACAAATTTATGGAACGTTATGAATTTCAATTTTTTGTTGGAAGAGAGTTTTCCAGACTTGTTCTTGAGAACAAACTGGAAGAGGTTTGTTCTCTCCCGCAAAAATTCAATCCTCACGAAGAAGAGGCTAGAAAAATAATTCTTGCTTATCTTGGAGCTCTTTCTTTTGATGAAAGTATCGAGAAAGCAATAAGGAATAAAGAAGCAAGACCTGTATTCCCTTTGATATTGTGCTCAAGAGAGAAGATAGAAGAACTTCCTCCTTGTCCAACCGGAGCTCTATATCTCGATAAGGAGGGTAGAACAAATATTAGGCAACGTGGATGCATAGCCTGTGGAAGATGTACAAGAGACAACTTTTTTGCTTATGCGAGAACTGGCTTGCTTAATAGCCTAAATCTACTCAAAAGTGGAAGAAAGGTTACAGCTTTGATTGCTCCTTCGATTGATGAACAATTTAACATAGACAGTGAGCAGCTTGAAAAAACTTTGAAACAAATTGGCTTTGACAAGGTTTACAACGTGAAATATGGAGCCATAATGATGGCCCAAAATGAAGGTTTAGAGCTGGAAAAATGTATAAAATGTTCCGATTGGATGATTACTTCTTGCTGCGCTAGTGTGAAGGAGCTAGGACTCAAACTTTTTAATGTAATTGAAAATAAGCATAGCTCTGCTAGAACTCCAGTTGAATACACTTCTGAGTATTTGAAGAAAAAGGATCCTGACAACCTTGTTATTTTTATAGGTCCTTGCTTTGCAAAGATTGTTGAATGTTCTCGAAACAAAAATGTTGACGGTGTTCTTCTATTCTCTGAGCTAGAGATGATTTTCAGTGCCTATGGCTTTGATTTTTCTGAGGGGGTTCCCTCTTATTCAAGTGAATTGTCAACTCTCTCGAAAAAGGATGGAATTAGTAATGCGGTCAAAGGTTTTTGCTCAGTTCCTGCAAAATCTTTAAGTATCAGTGGTCTTACACGAAATACCATGAAGCAATTTCATTCTTGGAGTAGGGATGAAAAACCTGATGCTGATCTTGTTGAGATAGTATGTTGTCCTAATGGATGTATATCTGGACCTGGTAATACTTCAAGGGTAAGAAAGAACAGTAAAATATTACTTGACTAACATACAGGAAAGAAATAAATTGTTCTGTAAATAGTTAGCTTATGCTAACAAAAGAGGTGATTCTATTAGTCTTTACTTCAAAGCCAGGACCTACATACTTCTTTTGCTTTTACCTTTAGTAGCAATGTTATTTTCTCTTTGTGTGGGAAGAATGGTGATTCCTGTTCCTTTGATTATTTCATCTGTATTATCAAAGATAGGTATTGGAGATCCTGCTTCATCAGCAATTGAAAAGGTTCTATGGAATATAAGACTTCCAAGGATTATTCTCGCTTCACTAGCAGGTATTGGGCTTTCCCTTGCAGGCCTATCCTTCCAATCTCTTTTCGCGAATCCTCTAGCTACTCCTGATACCCTTGGTGTTGCCTCTGGCTCTTCATTTGGTGCTTGCCTTGGTATTCTTATGGGTTTTAGTTTACGAGGAATTCAGCTTATGGCCTTGGCCCTAGGTCTTGTTGCAGTGTCAATAACATGGGTCTGTGGAAGACAAAAAGGAAGGGGCACAACAACTATTGTTCTTTCTGGAATAATTATTGGTTCGCTTTTCAATGCTCTTGTTTCTCTCGTTAAATATGTAGCAGACACTGAAACACAGTTACCTTCTATCACTTATTGGCTTATGGGGTCGATGAGTGGAAAAGGATATTCCACCTTAACTATTGGCTCCCCTTTAATTGTTCTTGGAATAGTTCTTCTGTTTTTGATGAGATGGAGACTTAATATCTTGCCTCTTTCTGATGATGAAGCGAAAGCTTCTGGTACTGATATCAAAAAACTGAGGATTGCTGTAATAGTAATTGCAACTGCACTCACAGCCTCCTGTGTATCTATGTGTGGTCAGATAGGATGGGTTGGACTGATTGTCCCACATATCTGTCGTATGGCTCTTGGCAACAGTCATGAAAAACTTGTCCCTTCCTCTATTTCTATCGGTGCAACCTTCCTTGTAGTTGTAGATACAATGAGTAGAACTATTGCCACTTCCGAGATTCCAATCAGCGTACTTACAGCCCTTTTAGGTGCTCCGTTCTTCATAGTTCTGATGAAGAAAAATGGAGGTTGGACATTATGAGTTTGCTGAAAGTAAACAAAGGAGTTTTTTCATATCCATCAGGAGAAAAAGTTTTAGATGAGGTCTGCTATGAGGTAGGCAAGGGAGAGTTGATTTCTATTCTTGGTCCTAATGGGGCAGGAAAGACAACTCTCTTAAAGTGCACAATGGGATTACTTGGCTGGAAAGAAGGAAATAGCACAATTAATGGCATTGACATAAGGAAACTGAGTCCTCGTGAACTTTTTTCGATAGTTGCCTATGTTCCTCAAGCAAAGGCTGATACTCCTAACTACTACACTGAGGAGATGGTACTTCTCGGCCGAGGATCTCGCATTGGATTCTTTAGTCAGCCTACAGAAAAGGATAGAGAGGTTGTCCTTTTATGTATGGAGAAGCTAGGAATTAGCCACCTTATAGGAAAGAGATGTTCAGAAATAAGTGGTGGCGAACTCCAGATGGTGTTGATTGCGAGGGCATTGGCCAGCGAACCTGAAATAATAGTACTAGACGAGCCTGAATCTAATTTGGACTTTAAAAATCAGCTGATGGTAATGGAAACACTTTCAAATCTTACGCACGAAAATGTTGCAGTTCTGTTCAACACCCATTTCCCGGCTCACGCTCTTCAGTATTCCACAAAAGCCTTGATGTTAGCAAAGAATGGCAAGGCAATCTTTGGAAATGTCGATGAGGTCATTACAGAGGAAAACATAAAAAAGGTATTCGGCGTAAATGTAGCGTTAAGTGAAATTAATACAATCAATGGAACAGTTCGAACTGTTGTTCCTGTTTCATTGTTAAAAGGAAAAATATAGCTTTACAAGGAGTATCAAATGAAAAAAATTTTAGTAGTTTTGATGATTTTAATCTGTGCTACTTCTCTTTTTGCACAAGCTGCAAAAGAAGCAGCGGTTGTTGAAGAAACAACAACTCACATCATAGTTGATCATCAAGGTGTTGAGGTCGAAGTACCAAAGAAGATTGATAGAATTGGTGTATATAATATATATCCTCTTCCTTCTGTAATAACAGTATTCTTCAATAATGCAAATAAGTTGGTTGCAATGTCCAAACCTTCTTTGACAGCAGCTCAGAATGGCCTTCTTGGCAAACTCTATCCTGAAATTCTTGATGTAGATACTGCATCTGTAACAGGTCAGATAAATATTGAGGAGCTTATGAAGAAGAATCCTGACATTGTCTTTATCAATGGTGGAGATGCTGCTTCAAGAAAGCTTTTGAATGATGCTGGAATTCCTGCTGTTGGTATATCTGTAAACAAGTGGGACTATGACTGTATCGAGACTCTCGATAACTGGATTGCGCTACTTGCAGAACTTTTCCCAGAAGATGCGGATAAGGTCCAGATTGTCCATGACTACAGCTATAAGATTTATAATGAAATCCAGGATAGGGTAAAAGATATTCCTCAAGAGGAGAGAGTAAGAGTTTTCGTACTCTTCCAGTATAGCCCATCTACAATGCTTACTTCTGGAAAGCACTTTTTCGGTCAGTGGTGGTGTGATGCTATTGGGGCAATAAACGTTGCAAATGAGCTCGAGAAGGATAATTCTTCCCCTGTAACAATGGAACAGGTCTATGCTTGGAATCCAGATGCAATTGTTATCACAAACTTCACAGCTGCACAGCCAGAGACCCTCTATACTAATGGTATGGGTAATGATGACTGGTCCGCAATAAAGGCAGTTCAGGACAAGAGGGTCTATAAGACTCCACTCGGAATGTACCGCTCTTACACCCCAGGTGCAGATGCTCCAGTCTCTCTCCTTTGGTGGGCTAAGGCTATCTATCCTGAATTGTTTGCTGATATGGATCTTACTGCAATTGCAAAGGACTATTATAAGACCGTATTTGATGTTGAGCTTTCAAACGAGCAGGTCGCATCTATCTTTGCACCTCCTTCATCAGCAGCTGGTGGTTTCTGATAGAAGAACAATTTACAACAACGGGACTGTTGCAGAATTAAAATTTTGAACAGACACCAGTTTGAAAAACAGAAAGAGAAGAGCTTGGTTCACGGAGAATCAGGCTCTTTTCATGTTTTTGGTGTAATTAGGGCAGACTACTCCCTTGGAAGAGGGATAGATCAAAAGAAAATCAAGCTGTCTTGTCTTCTGGAGAGGCCTTGATACGGTACCAGAAAGGAGTGCCGACCTTCCCCTGTTCATTCCTTGCCGCAAGCTGGACAGTGTTTGCAGCCATACAGCAGATGAGCCACTCGGAAAACACCCGGCCCTTGTCGAACGAGCTGAACCTTCTCAGCCCGAACTGCTGCTTCAGGAAAGCGAAGCGGCCCTCGACCTGGATGCTCCTGTTTACCCTTACCTCTGCTCCGAATTCAGAAGATAGCTTCCCATATGCAATTTTCTGATACTTCTGGTGCTCCAGCTGGACTGTAATCTTCTTGTACCTGACCTTGCGGTGGTTCCTGATGCACTGCTGTCTGAACGGACATCTGGCACATCCCTGATGGCATGGCGATGAAAGCAGAATGCAGGCTTTTTAAAAGAAAAAAAGAACTCTGTAAAAGACCAATATAGCGACTAATCTGAAGCTTAATTTTAGATTAGTCGTATTTTTTATTTGACAATCTCTATATTTTATGGCTAATCTAAAGTTGTATTTTAGATTAGTCGGAGTTTTTGTATATGGCTTATATTGATAGAGCAATAACTAATGTCCTTGAAAATAGAGTGAAATCAAGTAAGTGTCTACTGCTTACTGGGGCAAGACAAGTTGGTAAATCCACACTAATCAAACATCGTTTTAGTAATTACAATAGAGCAAATTTTGACGATAGGCTCACTAGATTGCAGGCTAGGGAAGAACCAAAACTATTCTTTTTGAATAATCCTAGACCTTTATTCATTGATGAAGTTCAAAAGGAAAAGAGTATCCTTGAGGAAATAAAATTAATTGTTGATGAATCTGATAGCAGAGGTGATTTTATTCTTTCTGGGTCTCAGCGGCTTGAGCTTATGAAAGGTATAAGTGAGTCTCTTGCTGGTAGAGTATCTGTTATGGAGCTTTTAGGGCTCTCTCTTAGGGAAATTCATGGCGTTGATTTCAATCAGCATTTTATACCAACGGAAAAATACCTCTCGCAGC
>JAILRW010000068.1 GCA_024698005.1 Sphaerochaetaceae bacterium
TTGAAGGTGGCTTTTTATTTGTATTGTTGCTATCTTTCAATTGGAGATGCTATGTATCTAGATCGAACTGTTATTAGAGATGTGCTCTTGAAGGCACTTGAAAGTGGAGGAGACTTTGCTGAGCTCTTCTTTGAACGCACAGTTACACGAGCTATTTCTATTGTAGATAACCATACTGATTCATTTGTAGATCATGTTAGTGAAGGCGTTGGGATAAGAGTTTTCAAGAAGCTAAAAAGTGCATTTTCTTCTACTAGTGATATTTCTGTTTCAGGATTGATGAAATGTGCTGAGAATACAGCTGCTGCAATTGGTGATGGGGATAGGATTATCGATGATATACAGCTTGTCTATGTCAGTCACGAAGATTTGCATAAGTGTACAATTGCACCAAATTCAGTTCCTCTGAAAGAACGAATTGGTTTGATCAAGGAAGCCTGCAGTGAGGCTAAAAACTATTCAGATAGGATAACTCAGGTTACTGGTCGACTTCAGGACAATGAACGTTATATATTGATTGCCAACTCAACAGGGCTTTTGACTGATGACAGACAGACATGCATAAGAATGGCTGTAAATTCGGTTGCATCGAAAGAGGGTGATACTCAGACAGGATATATGGGACCCGGAGCTAAGAGAGGATATGAACTGTTTGACCTTTACTCACCAAATAGCATAGGTAGAGAGGCAAGTCGAGAGGCTGTTTTGAAACTCGATAGTGATTACATTGCTGCTGGTACATATCCTGTTGTGATCCAAAAGGGTAATGGTGGTGTCCTGTTTCATGAGGCAACTGGTCACTCATTAGAGGCCACCGCTGTTGCTTATAACAATTCTGAATTTACAGGTATGCTTGGTAAGCAGATTGCATCTGAAAAACTAACTGCAATCGATGATGGAACAATTCCAAACGCCTGGGGCAGCGTGAATATAGATGATGAAGGAAGACCTGCAAGGAAGAATGTTCTAATAGAGAATGGCATTCTCAAGGGTTACATGATCGATAATTTCAATTCGAGAAGAATGAAAATGGAGCCAACCGGTTCTGGCAGAAGACAGACCTATTCATATGCTTCCACATCTAGGATGACAAACACATACATTGCTGCAGGAGATGATGAAGAGAAGGATATCATTGGAAGCATAGAAAAAGGATTACTATGCCAGAAACTTGGTGGTGGCTCTGTAAATCCTGCAACAGGAGAGTTCAACTTCTCTGTCAGTGAAGGGTATCTGATTGAAGATGGTAAGATATCAAGGCCTGTAAGAGGTGCCTCATTGATCGGCAAAGGCTCTGAAATTATCAAGAGTATCGATATGGTCGGAAAGGAAGTTGAGAGAAGCCAGGGAATGTGTGGTTCTAAAAGTGGATCCATCCCTGTAGAGATTGGCCAGCCTATGATAAGAATAAAGAGTATGACTGTGGGAGGTAGATGATGAATTACGATGATTTTATCTTGTCTATCTCAAAAGAAGCAGAGAGACAAAATATTGAGAATTGGGAATTATCCTATTCTGTTTCTGAGTCTTTATCACTTTCTGCCTTCCAAGGGGAAATAGACTCATTTTCTTCCCAAGTGGATGCCAATATTGTCTTAAGAGTTGTTATAGATGGAAAAGAAGGAAGCTGCAGTGCTGATTCTCTCAGCGCAATTACTCCTGAAGTGCTTGTTGAAAATGCAAAGCAGTATGCTCTCTATTCAGATAATGAGAACGAATCAATAGTCTTTGAAGGTTGTAAAGAATATCCAGAAAAAACTCCTTACAATGTAAGAAAATATTCCCCAACTGAGGCAAGATGGTTAGTGCTTGATGCTCTTTCATCTCTTCTTGAAGCTGATGAAAGAATTTCCGATTCTTCCAAGGTTTACTTTGACTCGGTATCTATAGAAACCCGAATGGCAAACAGCCATAGTCTGTTTCTAAGTAACTGTTCTTCTGGAAATGCACTTTCTTTCAGTGTGAAAGCAGAAGAGGGTGGTGATGTAGTAACTGCATTCAAATCCTATGATGAGGATTTTGAGAATATTGACTTTAAGGAACTATCAGCTCTGGCTACTAGTCAGCTTGGTGGCAAGACTCTTGATAGTGGTGTTTATAAAGCTATCCTCTCTCCTAAAGTTGTATCCTCCTTCCTTTCGACCTATAATGGGATTTTTTCAGGGCGTGCAAATGCTTTAGGTCTTGCAAGACTTAAGGACAAGGAGGGCTGTTTAATTGCTTCATCCCTCATTACTCTAATCGACGATCCTCTCTATCCTGGTTATAGCTTCCAGCGTACCTGGGATGGCGATGGACAAGCTACAAGGACAAAAAACGTTATTGACCATGGCGTTCTTAAAACTCTTCTTTACAATAATGAGTGGGCGCTAAAGTGTAACAAAACTAGTACTGGTAACGGTAGGAGGGGGTCTGGACGAGGCCAGATACTTCCTTATTCGTTCTATATAAAAAATGGTGATAAGAGCCTGGATGATTTGTATATGGAATGCTCAGAAGGAATACTTGTTACTAATATAAAGGGCCTTCATGCAGGAGCTAATTCAATTAGTGGAGAGTTCTCGCTTGAGGCTTCGGGGTTTTACATCAAGGAAGGGAAGATAGTAGGCGCAGTCAAAGGATTTACGATTGCTGGAAACTTCTATGAGCTATTAGAGGAAGTGATAGGGATTGGCAACGATCTTGAATTTACAATATCGCTTGCTTCATCAAGATATGGCTCACCTTCCTTGCTCATAAAGCAGCTTCGTATAGGTGGTAAATAGTACTTGCGCTTTTTGGCTCTATGGCCTATTTTTGATGTATTGCTGAAATGGCTCAGGGGTAGAGCAGCTCACTCGTAATGAGCAGGTCGTGGGTTCGAATCCCACTTTCAGCTGTTTTTTTTACCTAATTGGATTGTGTTCGTTGACAACTCTATTGCGAACAAGACAACTTAATCGCGAACAACTGTCATTTCTTACGACAAAAGCTCCTTCGGGGACTTTTGTTTTGAAAATATTTTTCCAACTCTATCGCGAACAATCATGTTTTTACAACTTAAACGCGAACAAGATTTTATATTTTTTGCTTTATTTCTATTTATGAGGGTAACTATCTTTCGCAATCATTATTGAACACTAGGTTGATTGTATTTATACTTGGGTCACTATTGTTCTACGTAATAATATTCACCTTGCCTTTGGCCATAAGTGTTGTTATTTTTTAGATAGGATAGGAGGGTGAATCATGGGAGAACAGACTCCAGTAATCATCGGACCGTCAATTTCACAGGATATTGCCTACGTCCATGTTGAAAAGAAGAAGTATAGTCCTACAGTAATAGTCGGTGATGGAATTCAGAAGGATGTTGCAATTTTCATGTCATATGTATATCCAGAACAGAATGAGATGATTATTGATGCATTTCAGGATGATGAAATCATCGATGAAGAGGATTTTGAAGAATAATGAATGTTTTAGGAATAGAGACCAGTTGTGACGAATGCTCTGCAGCAGTTGTCAGAGATGGTCATGAAATACTTAGCAACGTAATTGCAACCCAGATCGAGCTGCATAAGCCTTATCAGGGAGTAGTCCCAGAGTTGGCTTCTCGTCTTCACACTGAATGGATTGGACAGGTTGTATCTGCTGCAATAATGCAAGCAGGTCTTGAAAAGAAGGATATCGACGCAGTCGCTGTTACAAATAGGCCTGGTCTACTTGGTTCATTGCTTGTAGGTGTCAACTTTGCCAAGTCTTTTGCATCTGCACTTGATATTCCATTAATCGGTATCGATCATATCAGAGCTCATCTATATGCCTCTCAAATTGAGAATCCACTTGAATATCCATACCTTGGTGTACTGGTCAGTGGTGGCCATACAGTAATTTGCAAGGTAAATGGATATGATGATGTGGATGTTCTGGGTACTACTATAGATGATGCAATTGGTGAAGCCTTTGATAAAGTTGCAAAGTTCTATGATCTTGGATATCCAGGTGGTGTTGTAATAGACCGACTATCCAAGAGTGGAGATGATATGGCTTTTCTGTTCCCTGGTCCAACTTTGGATAGAGGAGAGCACCCATATGATATGAGCTATTCTGGCTTGAAGACTGGTGTAATCAACCAGCTGGATAAGTTCAGAAATGGAGATGCAGAAGCTACAAAAGAAAATATTGCAGCTTCCTTCCAGAGAGCCGCTGTCGGTATCTTGATGAAGAGGGTAAAGCTAGCACTCAAGGATACTGGACTTAAAAGAGTTTCTGCTGGCGGTGGTGTCGCAGCCAACAGCTTGCTAAGAAGTGAACTAAAAGAGCTTGAGAAGGGTGGATATACAGTAACCTTTCCATCATTGAAGCTCTGTACTGACAACGGTGCCATGATTGCGGGTCTTGGCTACAGGTATCTTGTTGATGGCTTTAGAGATAATGAACTACTGAATGCATCAGCAAGAGTACAGGCATTCAAGAAGAGTTATCCTTAATTAAAAATGAAGAGAATCTTCAATGTTAAATACTTTGAGGATTCTTTTTTTAGTAAATGCTTAATGGGGCTAATTATAAGCTAAAAGCTCTGTTTTTTTGCTAAAAATAGTCAAATTCATGTTGACTAAATATGTCCTTTACTGTAAGTTATACAACGTTGATTGGGATGTGGTGTAATGGTAACACTGCAGATTCTGGTTCTGCCTTTGGGGGTTCGAATCCCTCCATCCCAGTAGGATGGTTCCTTCGTCTAACGGTTAGGACGGGAGATTCTCAGTCTCTAAATAGGGGTTCGATTCCCCTAGGAACTAA
>JAILRW010000089.1 GCA_024698005.1 Sphaerochaetaceae bacterium
TGTGTGTTGAGAGAGTGTGATTGGTTTTCCCTGGATCACGCTTGCTTGAAGACTGCGACAAATGGAGAAGTTTTCAGGGATGATCTAGGAGTATTCTCTGCATTTAGAAACTATCTTCTTGGCTATTATCCAGACAGAGTCTGGAAATCGAGAATAGCAGAGAAGCTCCATGAATATGCAGCTGCTCTTCAGGTAAACTATGCAAGATGCATGACAAGAGGAGATGTTGTAACAGCAAATCTATGCAAAGCAAGAGGTGTAAGTGCTGCTATGGAGCTCTTCTTCCTTATGAAGAGGGAGTACCCACCTTACTATAAATGGACATTCCGTGCACTCAAGGAGCTGGATACTGAGGGAAACTTTGCAAGAAAGATCCAGGAGCTTTCTGAAGAGGCAATCCGTTTGGAAAACTGGGAAGGTACAAGATACCAGCCCAATCGTTTGAATTATCGTGATCCTATAGTCTCTATCTCAGAGGAACTTGCTTCCGAAATAGAGTTCATGATGATAGAAAACAATTTGACAAAAATTAGAAGTAGATATTTAGAGACTCATGTTGATGAGGTACTTCCATTTAATACTTAGAGTTTTAGGGACACAGTTTTCCTCTCTGTGAATAACTTTAAGTTTGAAAATTCAAAACTTAAGCTCTTGAGAGAAATCAATTATCTATGAATTGTTTCTTATTCTCTTTCAATTAGGGATGGAGAAGAGTTTTTCTGCAGTTCTGTGGAAGATGTTCTCATACTCTTCGCTTGTGAGGTTCAAGGAAAGCATTGCATCAAGCTCAGGATCAACATCCCACATTGGGAAATCTGAACCAAACATAATCTTTTCAGAGCCGAATGTTCTTATATACTTTTTGACCTTATCTTTTTCTACCCAGTGGAAGGTGGATGAGGTATCTACAAACAAATTGTCATAAGTGTGAAGCCTCTCTACAGCCTCATCCCAGACCGACCAGCCTGAAAAATGAGCTCCGATGAAGGTTGTTTTTGGAAACATCCTTAACACAGGTTCTAGCTGATCAGGATTGGAGTAGTTATAGCGGTAATCTCCAGTATGGATAAGCACAGGAAGTCTTCCTTCACAAGCCTCGTAGAGTGGAAGAAGTCTTTTGTCGTTTATTGCACATAACTGTGTATCAGGATGGAGCTTTATACCTTTTAGTCCCAGAGAGATGATTTTATCAACAATTCCACCCATATCAGGATAGTCCTGATGTACAGTACCTAGTCCTGTAAAAAAGCCATCTCCGAGAAGAACGGTGTTTGATATGAATGCATTTATACTATCAGTCTGAGCGAGCCTTGTTGCAACTGAAAAGATCACGGCATGGTCTACGCCACTATTTTCCCAGTGCTTTTTCATGCTGGCTGCTCTGCCATCTCCATAGCTATGGATCCCATCATAGAAATCAGAGACACTCTTTACTGCCTTCATGGCAATTGCCTCAGGATATACATGACAATGGGAATCGATAATACGCATATTTTGCTCCAAAAGAAGCTATATCCGAGAATCCTCGGATATAGCAATTAATAACTTTATTAAGATGTCAGCTAGAACTTACTCTTCTATATAGTTATAGCCAGCATCAATTGCCTTCAAGTTGAGATCGTACATCTCTGGATGTTTTGCAGAGACGACCTTCTTGAGAGCTTCTTCAAGATAACCTCTTGAGAGTTCAGAATCCTTCAGCACCTTACCGATAAGTACGATGTTTGCAAGATTTGAAGCGCCAATATCCTGGGCAATTTTAGTTGCAGGAATATAGAAAGCTTCTACATCTTTTCTCTGTACCTTTCTTCCGACCAAGGATGAGTCGACAAAAATTGCACCACCTGGTTTTACAGTAGATTCATAACGATCTAAGGAAGGAAGGTTCATTACAATGAGAACATCAGGATTATCGATGATAGGGGAACCGACAGGCTCGTCACTGATAGTGACAGAGCAGGAAGCAGTACCACCTCTCATTTCAGGACCATAGGAAGGGAGCCAAGAGAGCTCTTTTCCCTCTGAAAGTGCCTTGTAGGCAAGCAGCTTGCCAGAGAAGAGAATACCCTGACCTCCGAAACCAGCGATGAGAATCTGTGTTGTCATGCCTTTGCCTCCTGGTCCTTATCCTTGAAAACTCCGAGTGGGTAGTAAGGAATCATGTTGTTATCAACCCATTCAAGTGCCTTCTGAGGTGTCATGCCCCAGTTTGTAGGACAAGCTGAGACAACTTCGATAAGTGAGAAGCCCTTACCCTCAATCTGGTTTCTGAAAGCCTTTTCAATTGCTTTCTTTGCTTTGAGTACATTCTTTACATTGTTTGCTGCAACACGCTCAATGTAGTATGGAGCATCGAGTGCAGAAAGCATCTCACAGACTTTGATAGGATAACCTGCGACCTTTACATCACGGCCATAAGGTGAGGTCTGAGTGACCTGACCTGGCAGTGATGTAGGAGCCATCTGGCCACCTGTCATACCATAGATTGCATTGTTGACGAAGATGATTGTGATATTCTCATTTCTGGTAGCAGCATGGACTGTTTCAGCCATACCGATACTAGCGAGGTCTCCATCACCCTGATAGGTAAAGACAATATTTCCAGGAAGAGCTCTCTTGATACCTGTTGCAACTGCAGGTGCTCTGCCGTGAGCGGCTTCTACCATATCACAAGAGAAGTAATCATAAGCCATAACAGCACAGCCTACTGGTGCAACACCAATAGTTCTTCCTTCGATGCCGAGTTTGTCAATTGCCTCTGCTACGAGACGATGGATGATTCCATGAGGACAACCTGGACAGTAGTGGAGCTCCTTTGAAGTGAGGCTCTTTGGTTTTTCAAATACAATTGCCATTAGTTCTTTCCTCCTTCTGCAAGTTCCTTTGTGACCTTGATAATCTGATCGACACTTGGAATCATACCGCCAGCTCTGTTGCAAAGAACAACAGGTCTGAGGCACTCTTCTGCGAGTTTTACATCTTCGATCATCTGACCCATTGAAAGCTCTACACTGACAAAGCCTTTTACCTTATCGGCTGCTTCTCTGATTGCCTTCTTAGGGAATGGCCAGATTGTGATAGGTCTGATAAGACCGACCTTCAAGCCTTCCTTTCTCATAGCTGTGATTGCATTCTTTGCAACACGAGCTGCAATACCAAAAGCAACGAGAGCATAATCTGCATCGTCCATCATATAGCTTTCGTATCTGACCTCGTTCTTTTCGATTTCAGCGTAGCGTTCGAAACGCTCGAAGTTGGTCTTCTCAAGTACTTCTGGGGAAAGATAGAGGGAGTTGATTATATTGTGTTCTCTCTTCATCTGTGTACCAGTTACAGCCCAAGGCTTTTCTATTCCAGATTCTTTTTCTTCAGGCAGGGCAACTGGCTCCATCATCTGGCCCATTGTACCATCAGCAAGCAGCATTGCAGGACAGCGATACTTATCGGCAAGATCGAAAGCGAGGCTTGTAAGGTCTGCCATTTCCTGAACAGAACTAGGTGTGAGAACTATAAGATGATAGTCTCCATGTCCACCGCCTTTGGTTGCCTGGAAGTAGTCGGACTGGGATGGCTGGATGCCACCAAGGCCTGGACCACCTCTCTGGACGTTTACAATTACTGCTGGAAGATCTGCACCAGCAATGTAAGAAATACCTTCCTGCTTGAGTGAAATTCCAGGGGAGGAAGAGCTGGTCATAACACGCTTACCGGTGCCTGCGACACCGTATACCATGTTGATTGCACTGATTTCACTTTCAGCCTGTAAAAAGACACCGCCTTCCATCTTGGGAAGCTTCTTTGCCATGTAGGCAGTAAGCTCTGTCTGTGGAGTGATCGGGTAACCGAAATAATGTCTGCAGCCAGCACGGAGAGCAGCCTCTGCAATGGCCTCATTTCCTTTCATCAATACTTTTTCTGGCATCCGAACCCCCTTATCTCTCAACCGTTATAACGCAGTCTGGACACATAGTTGCGCAGAATGCACAAGCTATGCACTTGCTCTGGTCAGTCATTACGGCAGGGTTGTGTCCCTTTTTGTTGATCTTGTTTCTGTCAAGCGCAAGTATGTGCTTTGGACAGGCGTCTACACAGAGCCCACAGCCCTTGCAGATGTCCTCATTGAATGTCACTTTCGCCATAGGAATACCCCATAATTTATATTTCGAATGGTCGTCTCTGAAGTTTCAGAGGGACCATATCCTCAGTTGCAATACTCTCTTCTGCAGCAGTATAGACAAGAGGAAGAAAAGTGGTCTCAGAGAGCTTCTGGGCTCTCTCATAAGTTGCTTGTATCTTCTCTACTGTTGTCTCCTGTCCCAGATTCGAGTTGTTTATTATCCCAGTGAATTTAAGTCCACACGCTCCCTCTATCTCCCTCATGACCTCGATAGCTTCATCAACTGTAGTAGTAAGAGGGCGATAAAAGTTGACGACATAGAACATGTCATAGTCATTTTCTTCCAAGATATATGGAACAAAACGGCCAAGAGCATAGGCTCCACGGTCATCACCTCCGATATCGAGAACGGCGTAGCGGCTTTTATCCTCCACCAGAGCATACGTCTCGCTTGGTAAGGCAGGTAGGTCAACGCTACTGTTTGCAAACGGTAGCGCTATTACCTTTACACCTTCTTTTTCAAGCAGGTCTTTACTATCCTTGGACCTGAAATATGGGTTAACTATGTCTATATCTGCCAGACTTACAGGAAGATTCTTCCTTCTGAGATAGAGGGCATAGTTTACGGCAAGATTGGTCTTGCCACTGCCATAGTGTCCACAGAATAGTGTCATTCTCTTCATGTTTTAAGCCTTGAGACCGAGCTTGTAGACCCAGCCCATGAAGTCTTCAACCTTGCCAGTCTGCATACCGTAGAGGTTGTCATAGAGCTTCTGAGCAACAGGACCGACCTTGCCATCACCTACGACGTAATCTTCACCCTTTACACAGAGTGTGCCGATAGGGGAGATGACTGCAGCAGTGCCGGAAGCGAAGATTTCCTTGAGGTGACCGCTCTTGCTTGCTTCCATGATCTCATCAATTGAAAGCTTTCTTTCTGTAATCTTGATGTTCCAGTGCTTGAGGAGCTGGATTACAGAGTCACGAGTGATACCAGGAAGGATTGTCTCAGAGTCGAGTGGGGCTGTAATTACCTCATCATCGATCATGAAGAAGGCGTTGGATGTACCAATCTCTTCAACATACTTGTGTTCAGCAGCATCGAGCCAGAGTACGTCCTTACAGTTGTACTTCATTGCATCCTGGCTTGCTCTCATGCCACCACCGTAGTTGCCACCGACCTTTGCATAGCCTGTGCCACCCTTGGCAGCACGGATGTACTTATCCTGGACGTAGATTCTAGTTGTAGATAGACCTCCATCGTTAGCAGCATAGTAGGAACCGGTTGGAGAGAGGATTACCATGAAGCGGTAGTGCTTTGCAGGAAGTACAGAGAAGGAAACCTCATCACCAAAGATGAATGGTCTGATATACAGTGCAGTACCTGGTGCAGTTGGAACCCAATCAATATCTTCCTTGATAACAGCCTTGATACCAGCAAGAAGAATGTCACCTGGGAGCTCAGGAATACACATTCTTTCATTGGTGCGTGCCATTCTCTTGACGTTCATATCTGGTCTGAAGATCTGGATATCGCCTTCGCTGGTTCTGTAAGCTTTCATGCCCTCGAACATCATCTGAGCATAGTGAAGTACGCAAGATGCTGGTTCAATAAGAATTGGTTCGTGTGGAACAACTCTACCATCGTGCCATCCCTGACCCTCATCCCAGTCCATGCAGAACATGTGATCGGTGAAATACTGTGCGAATCCGAGCTTGGTCTGGTCAGTTGGCCTCTTTTTCGGATGTGTGGTCCTAGTTACTGGAAAATTGTACTCCATAAAGCATATCTCCTTTTCCATAATCAATTTACTTTGTATATATCAGGTCTTCTATCAGCAAAGACATTGATACTTGTTCTTATACCATCGAGAATGCTTGGGTCAAGAGTTGCATAAAGTATTTCTTCCTTATCCTTTGCATGTGCGATGGTTTCTCCCCATGGATCTGTAACAGAGCTGTTACCACCAAATACAGTTCCTGGAGCCTTGCCTGCTGAATTGCAGCAGACGACAAACATCTGGTTCTCAATAGCTCTTGCTTTTGTGAGTGCATCAAGGTGAGGCACTCTGACAAGTGGCCACTGGGATACCATGAAGAGAACGTCGAGTCCCTTTGTGCTCATTGTTCTGATGAGCTCAGGGAAGCGAACGTCATAACAGATAATTACACCACATTTGAGTCCATCGAGGGTGAAGGTGGAAGTGTGGTTTCCTTTTTTGAAGAACTTGTCTTCCCCCATTGGTGAAAATAGGTGAGTCTTATCGTACTCAGCTACTACATTTCCCTCGCGGTCGAATGTGTAGGATGTGTTGTAGATACCATCTGCTTTTTTATTGGCAATACTACCTGCAACAATGTTTACACCCAGCTCCTTGGCAAGAGGAGAGAATGTCGCTTTAAGCATTGCACCATCCTGATCTGCAAGCTTTTCCAGGTTTTCCTCTGGGAAAAAACCTACATTCCAGGTCTCTGGCAGAAGAATGACATCAGGCTTCTTCTCTGCTGCTTCACGCACAAGAGCTACTGCCTTCTTGAAATTGTCTTCTGGCTTTGCAAAAGCCATATCCATTTGAATACAAGAGACCTTCATTATCTTCCTCCTCAGAGCATATTGCGGATAATCTTTCCGCTGATTGTCTTAGGAAGCTCGTCCCTGAAGACAATCTGTCTTGGATACTTGTAAGGTGCGGTGTGCGACTTTACATAGTTCTGGATTTCCTTCTTGAGATCCTCTGATGGTTCTGTTCCCTTTGTAAGAACGATAGATGCCTTTACAATCTGTCCTCTTACAGGATCTGGAGCAGCAGATACACCACACTCGAGAACGTAAGGGAGCTCCATGATTACAGACTCTACTTCGAATGGTCCGATTCTGTAGCCAGAGGACTTGATGATGTCGTCTACGCGACCGACATAGAAGAAGTAGCCATCCTCATCCTGCCATGCAGTATCACCTGTGTGGTAGAATCCATCGTGGATTGCTTCCTTGGTCTTCTCCTCATCCCTGTAGTACTCAGTAAAGAGACCAACTGGTCTTCCTTCAGAAAGATCGATGACGATTTCACCAACTTCACCTGGTGGTACTGGCTTTCCTTCATTGTCAACAAGCATGACCTTGTACTGAGGAGAAGCCTTACCCATAGAACCGAGCTTGACCTTTCCACCACCGAAGTTTGCAACGGTAAGGGTTGTTTCGGTCTGGCCAAAGCCTTCGCAGATCTCCAATCCTGTTGCCTTGTAGAACTGTGTTGCAACCTCTGGGTTGAGTGCTTCGCCAGCTGTGGTCATATGCTTGACTGAACTGAAGTTGTACTTTGAGAGATCCTCTTTTATCATCATCCTGAGCATTGTAGGAGGTGCACAGAAGGTCTTGATCTGGTAGTTTGCAAACATAGGCATGATATCGTCTGCGTGGAAGCGATCGAAGTCGTAGACAAAGACAGCGCCTTCACACATCCACTGGCCATAGAGCTTGCCCCAGAGGGACTTGCCCCAGCCGGTATCGGAGATGGTGAGGTGAAGTCCATCAGGCTCGCAGCAGTGCCAATACTTTGCAGTGAGGAAGTGACCCAAAGCATAGGTGTGCTTGTGCTCGACCATCTTTGGGTTTCCTGTAGTACCAGAAGAGAAGAACATGAGTGCGGCTTCATCACCACATGGAGTCTTATCAGTTCTTCTGAGGGAGCTCTTGAATCTTGGATACTCCTCATTGAAGTCTCTCCAACCATCTCTCTGACCATTTACGATCATCTTGAGCTTAAGTGTTGGACAGTTTGGCTGTACCTTATCAACTGTTTCTGCACAGTCTCCATCAGCAGTACATACGATTGCCTTTATACCTGCAGCGTTGAAGCGGTATTCGAAGTCGTGCTCTCTGAGCTGGTAGGTTGCAGGAATAGCAACTGCTCCGATCTTGTGAAGAGCAACCATAGCAGGCCAGAACTGGTAATGTCTCTTGAGAACAAGCATTACCTTATCCCCTTGTTCGATTCCCAATGAGAGGAAGTAGTTTGCGACTCTGGCACTTTCCTTCTTTATATCCATGAAGGTAAGACGACGCTCTACCTTGTTCTTGTCAAGGTGGATCATAGCAAGTCTATCAGGATACTTTTCAGCAATTGCATCGACAACATCGTAACCGAAGTTGAACTTCTCTGTATTCTTGAATTTGACGTCTTTCAGGACACCCTTTTCATCTTCGATACAGTCGACGAACTTGTTGATAAGCAGTTTGCGTGTTGATGGTGCAGGTGCAAGAGATGCAGCTATGCTTGTATCACCATTCTCATCCTCGCCAGGAAGGACAACTGCTACGAAGAGACAGTCCTTGCCGTCGATTGCAATCATGCCGTGTGGGGTAGAGGAGTTGTAATAGATACAGTCACCTTCATGGAGAACTTCCTTATTGGTTCCGACCTGTACAAGGAGAGAACCCTGGATGACGATATCGAATTCCTGTCCAGCGTGGGTTGCAAGCTGGATTGGTTTTCCCTGAAGTTCTTCCGAGTAGTCGTACTTTACCCAGTAAGGCTCTGCAATCTTGTTCTTGAATTTAGGAGCAAGGTTCTGGATATCTATACCCATCTCCTTTGCGGTCTGCTGACCCATGCCCTTACGGGTTATTGTGTAGGATGAAAGTCTTGTAGAATGACCTTCAAGCAGATCGGTAATATCGATTGCGAAAACCATTGCACACTTGTGAATGAAAGAGAAAGGAAGGTCTGCTTCTCCACTTTCATAAGCCTTGTATTCTGCAAGGGTCAGGTCAGTTTTCTGAGCCATGGTGTTCTGAGAGAAACCCATGATCTCGCGCATGTCTCGAATTCTGGATGCGACTTCCAGAAGCTGTGATTCAGTATCCACAACTTACCTCCGTATAAAAAAAGCTCGTCTCAAAGACTTGCGAATTATCTTTGAGACGAGCTACATATCCAATCAAAGAATGAGATATGATACCCGCGGTACCACTCAAATTGCGCATTTCTGCGCCACTCAGGCTCTATCAAGCCGTATGCCCTAACGCGGCAGGATCGGGGGCCCATTACTCACCATAAAATGGCTTTCCTTTCCCCAGCTCGGAAGTGATAGGATTACAGGCCCTTCGCTACTGGCTCACACCGTACCCAGCTCGCTGATGCTATCTTCCTGGTCCCTCTTCGTCTTAGCTATTAATTCGCTTTTACCATTTCAGAAAAAAAGAGTCAACAAAGATTGAACCTTTTTTCTGAAACCTCTTTCATTTTATATTTCAAGATCTTTCCCGCAGCGTTCATTGGGAAACTTTCTACGAATACAAAGTAGCGAGGCACCTTGTGCTTTGCCATTGATTTGTAACCGTAATCCTTCATCTCTGCTTCGTCTGCACTCTGGCCATCATGCAAGATTACCCAGGCACAGGCCTCCTCGCCATAGACGTTATCCTTGACGCCGACTACCTGAACATCCTTTATCTTTGGATTTGTGAGATAGAACTCCTCGATTTCTCTTGGATAGATATTCTCTCCTCCACGGATGATCATGTCCTTGAGACGACCTGTTACCTTGAAGTAGCCATCTGGGGTGCGGCAGCAGATATCGCCTGTATGGAGCCAACCATCGGCATCGATGGTCTTTGCTGTAGCTTCAGGCATCTTGTAGTAGCCTTTCATTATGTTGAAGCCTCTGGCAACGAACTCTCCATTTTCTCCATCTGGCAGGTCTTTGCCAGTTTCAGGATCGATGATCTTGCACTCGACACCAGGGAAGGCAGAGCCTACAGTGTCTACTCTGTGGTCAAGGTCCTCATTTACTTCTCCCATGGTACAGCCAGGGGAGGATTCAGTCTGGCCGTATACGGACAGGATTTCCTTCATGTTCATTTCAACAGAGGCTCTTCTCATAAGATCTGCAGGGCAGTTTGCACCAGCCATGATTCCGGTTCTCATGTATGAGAAATCGGTCTTGGCAAAGTCAGCATGGTTGAACATTGCAATGAACATTGTAGGAACACCATTGAAGCAGGTGATTTTCTCTTGGTTTATGCAAGCAAGTGATGAGCGGGGTGAGAAGTATGGCATTGGACAGATGGTTCCACCGTGAGTCATCAGGTTAGTCATAGAAAGTACCATACCAAAGCAGTGGAACATAGGGACCTGGATCATCATTCTGTCTGCAGTAGAGATGTCCATTCTATCCCCGATAGTCTTACCGTTGTTGATGATATTCTTATGTGTCAGCATGACTCCCTTAGGAAAGCCAGTGGTTCCTGATGTGTACTGCATGTTACATACATCATCAGGTCTTACCATTGAAGCTCTTCTTCTGACCTCTTCCTGAGGAATGCTATCTGCACGCTCAAGCATCTGGTCCCAGTTGAGAGCCCCTTCCATGTCGAACCCGACAGTTATTACATTTCTCAAAAAAGGCAGTCTCTTGGCAAAGAGAGGTTCTCCCTTCTTGTGCTTTTCAAGCTCAGGACAGAGCTCCTGGACAATTTCCTTGTAGCCAATATCCTTGAGGCTCTCGATCATGACGAGAGTGTGGGTATCTGACTGTCTGAGAAGATACTCGACTTCATGGATTTTATAAGCTGTGTTGACAGTGACAAGTACGGCACCGATCTTGGTCGCAGCCCAGAAGGATAAAAACCAGGCTGGGATGTTGGTTGCCCAGACAGCTACGTGGTAGCCAGGCTTTACTCCAAGGGAAATAAAGGCAGCAGCAACTGTATCTACATCCTTCTTGAATTCACTGTATGTCCTTGTGTAATCAAGGGTTGTATATTTGAATGCATACTGATCCGGATACTTTTCAGCCATAGTATCCAGAACCTCTCCAAAAGTTTTGTTTATAACCTTGTATTTCTTCCAAGGGAATGTGCCTGTTCTAGAGCGATTGAAATAGATGGTGTCCTTCTTCTGGTTCTCTCCAGAAAGACGGGAGATGAAGGTTCCAAAGTGAGTGAGAACGATATCTGCATCCTGAACTTCATCATTCCAGTCAACTGCGAAGAAGCCTTCGTAGTTGAGGGACCTCAGGGCCTTGAGGAAATCCTCAACAGGAAGCTTTCCTTCACCGATAAGGACATTGGTATCATCAAGGCGGTCACCGATACGGACATATCGAATGTAGGCACCAAGTGTCTTTATTGTAGTCTCTGCACTCTCTCCTGCGAAGAAATAGCTCTCTCTAACATTCCAGGCAGCCCCGATAGCAGGGGAAGCAAAGACATTTATTATATCCAGAAGCTCACTGGTCTTTGAGAGAGGACCACTAGTTTCAAAGAGGATATCAATATTCTTCTTTTCCGCTATTTCTATGGCCTGCTCAAACTTCTTCAGGAGCTCTGTTGCATCCACTTGATCATCGATAGATACGATTACATTCTCAACTGATGATAGGGCAGCCATATCAATATACTGGACGAGAGATACAGCTGAAACCTCAGCGTGGTTTACTGGAAGAGGAAAGGTGATCGCGGAAACTTCTACAGAGTGGTTTCTCTGGGCAATTCTTCCTTCAGAGATCGACTCTGCTCTCAGAACACTGTCCGAGTGCTTATTTCTCTCTTCTGCTGCATCGTAGATTTCAAAACCATCCATGCCATATTCAGAGGCAAAGCGACAGAGTGATGAGAAGGATGGCAGGTCAACATATCTTGTTGAAAAAGCTATCTTCATTTCTGGCTCTCCTCATAGGCAATCTTGTTGAGTGCGTTGATGTATGCACGTATTGAAGCACCGACGATGTCGGAAGAAAGGCCATTTCCTGAGTAGAGCTTTCCATCACTTCTAAGTCTTACAAGAGCACTTCCCAATGATTCCTTGCCTTCTGTTACTGCCTGGATCTGGAAATCATCAACCTCATACTGGTGTCCTACACACTGTTCTATTGCCATGAAGGCTGAATCGATAGGGCCACCACCTACGCCATTGCCACTGAGGTTTTCACCTCCCTTGTCGAGAACAACGTTGGTAACGCTGTTTACCTTGTTTGAGGTAGTAACAACGAAGGAAATCAAGTTGTAGGTTGCAGGGAACTGCATTGCACTTGATGCAATTATTGCCTCAAGCTCCTTGCTGGAAATGGAAGATTTCTTCTCGCAAAGGCTCATGAGAGCTTCGTAGACCTTGCCATTGTCATCTGGAGAGAGGTCGTATCCCAAGGATTTAACTGCTTCGGTTACCTGCTCTATGGAGCTTTCAGAGTCGAGGAAGATTGCTGAACCATCGAGGTGGAAATCCTCTTCCTCCTTCTTCTTGTTCTGTATCTTCTTGAGCATTGATTCGATATCGGAGTGAAGCTCAGTAAAGCGCAGGTTTGTAGCGATATCGAGATCACTTCCCTTGATCTTGAGAGCCTGGGCAAAGCTGTCGATTTTCAACGCATCCTTACCGTTTATGCTGACTTTGACGCCATCTACGCCTGCCTTTATGGCCTGGAGAGCATTGGCAACAGCAAGGCTTATGCTATCAGATACTTTTACCATTACAGGAAGCTTTACATTCTCTTTTATCTCTTTTACGAGAAGTGCGAAATCCTCTGGCATCAAGATTCCTGCATCATCAGAGATTGTGATGATGCCAGCACCTGCTTCCTTTGCAGCCTTGCAGGCCTGGATCAGGATTTCCTTGTCACTTCTTGTTGCATCGAGGGCCTCGAATTCTACATCTTCACAAACTCCTCTAGCCGCAAGCACAAGCTCCTTGAGCTTTTCAAGAAGTTTAGGTTCCTTAAGCCTGTACAGATACTCCATCTGAACGGTTGAGACAGGAAGTGAAATCTGAAGCCTTGGATGGAATGCACTCTTGATGGATTCTGCAGCCAGCTTGACCTCTTCAACTTTGATTCCTGCAGGGATTGCAATGATTCTGTTCTTTACAGATTCAGAGATTGTCTTTGCGACAATCTTGTCTTCTCTAGGGTTCTTTATATAAGGTAGTTCGATCACATCAGCACCGTACCTACATAGACCTAGGGCAATAGCAAGCTTTTCTCTGAATAAAAGCTGTGACTTTCCACTGCCACCAAGTTCTTTCAATGTGTAATCGGAAATAGTGATTCTTCTCATGTGATCTCCTTTCATGCTATTTGAGTAAATAGCTTTGCATGCTCACAATTATTGCGAAACAGTTTAAAGAGTCAACAGAGTTTAGAATTCAAATCAATATAATTTTGTTTAAAAACTACATAATTATGCAAAAAGTTGCAAAAAAACATTTTGATGATAATCTGTTGTTTTAATAATAACAAATATAGCTCTCTCCAAATGTATGAATCGCTTGAATTTGCAGATATGAAAATGTACATAAAGAGTTAAAAAAATAACTCTGAGTATGCGGGAAATGGAATTGCTAATGACAATTAACAGGAGTGTTGAAGTAATAATACAGGTATGTAGGCATCTCAATACAAATACTTCAGGCCTGTTTGAATCTGATATTAATAATATGTATATAGGTTGGTTATCAGATTATTTGCTCTCACATGATTCTGATAAGAAGCATGTAGCAAAGTGTTCCCACAATTATAGAAAGGTACATGTTCCTTCTTGTCCACTGAAGTAGGACTACAAGGAGGGATGAGATTATTTCAGGTAGACCGAAAGGGTAAGAGGTGAAGTTACTGTTCCTGAGCAGGTAGATGACAAGGGTTGTCATTATGGCAGGTGGCAGCACTTTGCCAAGGTAAGAAAGCCACCAAGGGAGGCTTTTACCGGAAAAGAGCAGGAATGGAAGTGCTCTGAGAGTTGTTGTAACAGCTGCAATTGTCAAAATTGATACCAGGATTGTGGCTGTATCATTCATATATGATTCCCTCCTGCTTTTCTATTTTCCTGTGAAGAGTGATGAGGAGAATGGATGTGATAATGAGGGATGGGATAATGAAGTAATCCTTTCCGATCAGCACAATCAGAACAAGGGAAACTGTTGATGCCAGGAAGAAGGGCAGTTTTGTTCTATACCTTCTTATCTGGTCTACTACAACTACTATGAAAAGGGCAGTTGCAGAGAAATCGATGCCTGCCGTATCGATACCGAATGCTCTTCCTGTGTAGGCACCGATGAAACAGCCAACAATC